>DYRE01000227.1 GCA_020718965.1 Desulfomonile tiedjei | reverse complement strand
CGCAGTACACTTCGGAAACGAGTTTTGCTTTTCCATCGATTATCTCAAGCGCTCCCTCCGCACAACCTGTCACACACTCTCCACACCCTGTGCAAAGGTCTTCATCTATTTCAATTATATTTCTTATGATTTTCATTTTATATTCCTCCTTTTTTTGCCTGAGCCCTGCTAACTAGCTGCGGCGAGTGAACCCGAAATTTGTGGGAGCAGCAATTCCTGCGCCGCTTTCCGGCCTAAATCTGTCACAAAATCATTATCAATAATTTTGGACACAACCTCACTTTGGAGCTCTGTTTTCTTGATTCTTTCCTGAAGGGTAGCCAACAGATGAGCGTCACGAAGCAAATCAAGGTCCTTTGACTGATGACCATTGGGCTCATCAAAATTTTCTATTATAGAGCATACTTCGTCTATGATCTCACTAGGCGCGTCAAGTTTTTCAAGTATCTCATGCGCCACCACTGTTGATCTTTTTCTACCCGACTGATTCCTAATTTCCACTGCTTGCTCAAATGGTTCCATGTCGTGGAGATAGGCTGCGGAAAGGAGTATTGCGGGCTTGATTTTTTCAGACCCGATGAGCCTTTCTACCATCGAAGCGACCCTGGATGCGTGCCCTATTCGTTTGAAATCATTCTTCAGTCGCATCTTCATCTCTATTGCGACTCGATCCTTGAAAAGATCCTCCTTCTGCTTTATCAGTTCAGGAGGCAGATCACCAAAACATTGTCGGGCAAATTTGCAATGAGCGGCGCAGCCGAAATCCATCTTGGGATTGAGCACATACTCTCCGCAGTTTTTGCATCTGCGACGGGTCTCATCTTTAAAGAATTCCAGCTTCGAGCCGCAATTCGGGCATTCAGTATCGAAGATGGCGTCAAATTTCCAGTAGCGTGGATCTTGACCTGGGCACTTCATGGTTTTCCCCTCCTTTCAATAAAAGGAGCATGTTGATAATTTGCGGCGCATGGTCTGTATAATTTGCGATGCGCCGCTTTATTTTTAGAAAAATAGACACTTGACGATTTTATAAGAGACTGACTGTCAGTTAACAGCTCTGAGTCCTTCTAACTTGATCAATATTTCTTGATTAACCTAAGATGGCCTTTAGATCCTCATCCGCAGTGGTTATGGGTTTTATGTCAAAATTCTTTACCAGTGTGTCCAGAATGTTTGGGGTTATGAAAGCCGGAAGGGTCGGGCCAAGACGAATGCCCTTAATTCCTAGGTGAAACAGTGTAAGGAGTATCGCAACGGCTTTCTGCTCGTACCATGACAGAATCATTGAGAGAGGCAAATCATTGACCCCGCAATTAAACGCTTTGGCAAGAGCTACCGCAATCTGGACGGCGGAATAGGCATCGTTGCACTGGCCAATATCAAGGAGTCTGGGAATTCCACCGATGTCTCCAAGTTCCTGGTCGAAGAAACGAAATTTTCCACAGGCCAGGGTCAATACAACAGTGTCTTTAGGGGTTTTCTCTACAAACTGCGTGTAATAATTGCGGCCCGGTTTGGCGCCGTCACATCCAGCAACCAGGAAGAAATGTTTTATGGCTCCACTCTTGACAGCGTCTATTACCTTGTCCGCTACAGACATCACAGCGTTTCTGCCGAATCCGCACATTACCGATTTTCCGTTGCCATCGGAAGGAAACCCAGGCAATTCCAGCGCTCTTTGAATGACCGGGGCAAAATTCTTGTCCGAGATGTGTTTTACACCGGGGAACCCAACCAGTCCGGTGGTAAAGATATTTTCGTTGTATGAATCAGCGGGTTTTTGGATGCAATTAGTGGTCATTAGTATGGCGCCAGGAAATTCATTAAATTCCTTCTTCTGGTTCTGCCATGCGGTCCCATAGTGTCCGTAGAAGTGAGGATATTTCTTGAGTTTCGGGTATCCATGAGTCGGTAACATTTCTCCGTGGGTGTAGATGTAGATTCCCTTTCCTTCGGTCTGCTTGAGAATGTCTTCAAGATCTTTGAGATCATGGCCCGATACGAGTATGGCCTTGCCCGCTTTGTGGCCGAGCGGAACCTTGGTGGGAACGGGATGACCATAAGCTTCAGTATTTGCCAAATCCAGAAGCTCCATAGCCTTCAGGTTTATTTCTCCGCATTTGAGCACTAGCCCCACCCAATCGTCGAGGCTCAAATCATGGCTTAGAGTAGCAGCTAGGGCTTCAGCGATAAACTGGTATATGACTTCGTCATCTTTTCCCAGAAGGTGAGCGTGATCAGCGTAAGCCGCAACTCCTCTTAGACCAAATAACAATGTATGTTTCAAGGACACAATGTCCGGATCATCGGTATCGGCCTTAAATCCACGGGAAAGTCCCTGCTCGATCATTCCAGCCTTGTCAGGAGCAAGTTTGAATGTTGCGGCGTCGTAAGTGAAGTCTGTTTTGCCGCCAGCCACCTTGACTTTTTCTTTCAGCTTGTCCCTGTAGTCCACAGCTTTCCTGATAAGAACTAAAAATCTGTCATCATCAAAATCTACATTTGTAAGCGTTGAAAACAGGGCTTCATTAATAAACGCGCCAATTTCAACATCAACAGCGCCGACTTTTCTTGCTTCCACCGAAAAAAGGGCTAGTCCTTTGATCGTATGGGTCAGAAGATCCTGCAGAGCTGCGGTTTCCGGCTGTTTTCCGCATACTCCAACCCTGGTACAACCTGTTCCTCCTGCCGCCTGTTCGCACTGGTAACAAAACATCTTCTCAGCCATTTCGTCCTCCTGATTATTTGAGTTCCCACTTACCTGGGCAACGTAAGTTTCGACAGTTCGCTTTCTATGAATACAATATGTAGCCTAAAAGGGATGATGACCTTGACTTAAGTCAAGACCAGCGGTTTTTTTGAGATTTGGAGGTAATTGCCATAGATTATGAAATAATGAAACGCTTACAGACCAAGCCATCAGCACGATGAGATGTTAATAATTTGTGGTGGCCGTTAAGATGAAACCGCGGACAGTCAATGAGATCAATTCAGGAAAGCGTTATCCAGACAAACGACCTGAAATCCAATGACCAACAGCATTGAGAGGGATAATTCTTTGATCAATTTCCGTGATGCCGACTCTTTCGAGGATTTCACCAAAGCGCTCACCACTCAAACAGTTTTGCATGTAGAAATCGAGAAGGTTGTTAATAGCCTCAAGGGTATTCTGTTCAGAAAATATCCCTCCTATTTCTGTGGCCAGTCGAGGATGTCTTCCCAACTTTCCACCTATCATGATTCGATATCCTTCCACACCGCGTTTTAGTGCGCCGGTGGGACAAACCTTTACGCAATTACCACAGTACAAGCACTTAGCCATGTCAAACTCCGGCCTGATCATATTATCAGTCAGCGTAACAGCTTTTTCTTTGCAAATTTCAGAACAAGCTCCACAATGACTGCATTCGAGGTCACTAAAACTGGGAATAACAGCGGCAATTAAGCCAAGATCGCATATCTGAGGCCTGGAGCATGCGTTTGGACATTCAGAGATTGAAACCCTGAATTCATGATGAAATTTAAGGGGGCCTTTGACAACTTCTTTGAGGAATGTTTTCAAATCCTTCTTCTTCAAGATTTGCTCAACCATATCAGAAAAACCTGTGGCAGAAGGAATCCGATTGGGGCAACCACTCGAACCGAAACAATTTTCGAGCTGATAGCCTTTGATTTCATCTTCCATATTTTTAAGGAATTTTTGCTGGCATATTCTCACATGGTCTAACGTGACCTCAGTAGCTCTTTGCCTGTCAGCTTCTTCTTCGACCTTTCTTCGGACTCTTCTCCTGACAAAAAATGGGACTTTCGACAGGGCTTGTTCTGCGCTTTTGCTCCAACGCATTGTAAAGACTCCAAATTATATTTGAACTTGTAATATATCAAATCTATTTTAGTTTTACCAAATATTATTGTCCAGCCTTTGACAATTACATGTAAAAAAGCAAATCCTCCCTGGTCATTAGCCGTGCTATAATTCAAAACATTGATGTAATCTAAGCCCGGAACCGAGGAAAACATGTTGGATCCTGTCAAGTCCCTTCAAAAGATCCCTCTCTTTGAG
>DYRE01000226.1 GCA_020718965.1 Desulfomonile tiedjei | reverse complement strand
TAGGCATCTCCCGATGTTTGGCAACATCAATTGTAAATAGCGCCACATACTGAATCAAACATGAGAAGAGATATGGAGTCATAATGAAACGATTACCCGGAAATGCTGATCTCACTAAATTAACTTTAGCTGAGAAAAGTGTGATCAAGAAGTGCATGAGTAAGTTTTGTCTTTATGACATGGAGTCCTGCCCATGCAATAGCCGTAAAGATTCCTCGAAATATTGTGAGAATTACGCTCACATGGTCAAAGTTTACGCCAAGATCTGTCAGCCTGATCTCTTCACGCCTGTCGAGCACGTCGCTTAAAAAATAATTCCCGGAGATCACAACTCACCGTTCGGATAATGTGAGTCAAAATGCCTTCAACGGACCGACTTTCTCATGGGTTAGCGGAAACCTCATACGGGAAGAATCCGGCGATTTCGATTGATCACGCCTTGGCGAATCGACCGGTGCTTATCGAAAAATACGGATTACACTTTCTAAACAAACCGACACAAATTATTCCAACAATCAAGCATTGGAAGACGGGATATACCGCTATAGAAAAAACCCATCGTTCAATGGCGAATAGATTTAGAATGTTACCGGCTAACGTCATTGACCATGCAAAAAGGTCCTCCTGGCCCGGCTTTTTATACGAGTTCCATATAGTTGGCATGGATGCCATAAGATCCGAGAACAACAGAAAAGAGAGCGTAACAGCCGGAGAACCGGACAATGCCCACATTACAATACCCATAATGGCGCCTGCGACGCAGTAACCGTTAAAAGGGTTTTTTCCCTTTTCTCCATATCTTATTGAAAGTATGGCGATGATCAATACACAAGGCACATCTATCAACGCGACAATAAGGGTATTGCCAGCCCCGGCGGAGTAGTAACTAGCTGCGATCAAGGCGCTTAAAGCGCTCCAGATCCACCAGGATACTCTGTTGGGCCTGATTTCTCCTCTGATTATAGCTAAGATGTATGGGAAAAAAGCCAGAAAACAAAAGAACCCGGCGACCTTACCGGCAACAAGGCTAGAGTCACTTATCGAATAGTGTGTGGCAATAAAAGCGGCGCCAATTAATCCAATGACAAGAACCGCTAATCTTTCCTGTCTCAGTCATGTCAAAAATTGCTTAATCATTTTATCAAAATAGCAAGGCCCAAACTGAGCCCCAACCAATAATAGGTTTGTTCCTTTCTTGAGGCATAAATTCATAAATAGTCAGTTGACTTAGCACGGAATTCACCAGGCAAGATATTCGCTGCCTCTACTGTTTTTTTAGGACAGTATATCGCTGATAATGTTCCAATTGCGTGTCCATAACAATGCGTGAAAAGCACCAGAATGAGGATGTTGAAGCTCTTAACCGGGCCTTGAAACGTAGACTGAAGCAACATCTTCTTTTAGGGGGGTCAAGTGATTTTCTTCCCATATAACCGAACAGCCATTGAAATTTTAGCGACAAATTAAAATCCATTATTCTTACTTGGATTCGTTTTAAAAATTGCTTATTGTTTGAACGGTAGCGTCAAACCATTGAGGTGTAGCTGATGGTGGATAAGGGAAAACTCAAAGAGGGAACGCAGGAAGAAAATATTCTGGAGAGAGAAAAGACATTTAAGACGATCACTGATTCTGTCTTGGATGCGATCATCCTGATCAATGACAAAGGGGACATCTCGTTTTGGAACAAAGCCTCAGAGAAGATCTTCGGTTACAAATCTTCCGAGGCAATGGGGAAAAACGTCCACGACCTGTTGGCTCCCCGCGAATATCAAGTTGCCTACCGCTCTGCTTTCAAAGATTTCTCCGTGTCAGGCAGGGGAAACGCATTAGGTAAGGTTACCGAGCTTGAGGCTCGTAGAAAGGGTGGAGAGAAGTTCCCGATAGAACTTTCCCTCTCCGGCTTCAAGATGGATGGTCGCTGGCACGCAGCAGGTATAGTCCGTGATATCAGTGAACGGAAACAGACAGAAGAGGCTTTGAGAAAAAGCGAAGAGAAATACCGTCTACTGGCTGATAATACCAAAGACGTGATCTGGCAGATGGATATGGACCTGCGTTTCACGTATATCAATCCGGCTGTTGAGCAAGTGACAGGATACACCCAGGATGAATGGATAGGCACTCGACTTTCGGAACATTGCGATGAAGAAAACCTTTTAAATATGACCCAAGTGTTGTCGGAAGAGATGTCAAAAGGATCTGAAAGTAAGGGAGCGACTTTTGAGGCCGTGCTGCTTAACAGGAAGAAAGAACCGGTTCCTGTCGAAATCTCTGGGAAGATCATATACGGAGAGAATGGATTCCCGATTGCCGTGCAAGGAACAACCAGAGAAATTTCAGACCGTAAGAGGCTGGAGGCTGAACGTGAAAAGGCGTCCAATGAAATGACTTGGCTACTCAAAAGTATGATCGGTGGTTTTGCTTTACTGGAGTCCATATTCGATGATCAGGGGATATTTGTTAACTATCGCTTTGTCTTTATTAACGACGCTTTCGAGAGATTAACGGGTCTAGGGGCCAGAGATGTTGTCGGAAAAACAGTCTTTGAAATTTGGCCAGAAACGGAACAGACCTGGGTGGATAATTGTGGCGAGGTTGCGGTAACTGGAAAGGCAAAATCATTGGAGCTTTATCATGGGCCCACGAAGAAACATTGGAGTGTCAGTCTTTACAGACCATGGGAATCTACTGACCGATTTTGCATGATTTTTTATGACATAACTGAAAAAAAACTTGCTCAGGAAGAGCGCATAGAAATGGAAAGAAGACTGCATCACTCCCAGAAGCTGGAGAGTCTGGGGATTATGGCCGGGGGTATAGCCCATGATTTTAACAATCTATTGATGGCGGTTTTGGGTAACCTTGACCTTGTTCTTGAGGATCTGCCTTCAGATTCCGAGACCCGGCGAAATGTCGAAAATGCGATCAAGGCGGCTGAACGATCAGCGGAGCTTTCCACACAGATGCTGACGTACACGGGCAGCACGTTATATCATTCTGTGGACTTGGATCTGAACGAGTTGTTAGACAAGAACCGTGACCTGCTCAAAATAGGCGTTTCCGATCATGTAAATCTCAGCCTGGAACTCGGCTATATGCTTCCTCATATTAAAGGAGACTCGGATCAAATACACCGTTTAGTTATGAATATTCTGGTTAACGCTTCTGAGGCGATTGGTGATAATACGGGCGCGGTGATCATCAGAACAGGAGTCATGGATTGCGATGAGGCGTGTCTGGATAATAGCATGCTCGAAGTGAAGTCTGAACAGGGTCGGTTTGTGTTTCTGGAGATCACAGATACTGGTTGTGGCATGGACGTTGAAATGCAACGCAAGCTGTTTGACCCGTTTTACACAACAAAGTTTTTGGGTCGTGGCCTTGGCATGGCCGAAACGCTGGGGATAGTAAAAGGTCATCATGGAGCCATAAGAGTCGATAGCGAGATCGGAAAAGGAACCACAATCCGGGTATTGTTCCCGTTGTCAGGGAAAGTGGAGGAACGATTTGTTAAGATCAATGACGAAGTTGAGACAAAACCTCCAGTACCGAGCGCTGTTCACCTGCGAAAAACGATTCTCCTCGTGGATGATGAAGAACTGGTCCGCAATATGATCCTCAATCGTCTTGAAGTTCTCGGCTATGACACCATTACCGCCTCAGATGGGGAGGAAGGCGCCCGGATCTTTCAAACTCGTTCAAATGAAATAGATCTTGTGTTACTTGACTTCGCGATGCCCAAGATGAATGGAATAGAAGCGTTTGGGGAACTCATCAGGATTAAGCCGGATGTCAAGGTGATCCTTACTAGCGGCTACACTGAGGACGTTGTCATGCGAAGTTTTCCTGGCCAACGTCCTGCCGGTGTGTTGCACAAACCCTATAAGATAGAGGCATTGAAGGCCGAATTGGAGCGATTGTTGGGGACGCTGTAATACCCACGGAAATTTGACTTCAGCGGTTCGCCGATAGCAATCGGATCAGCAATGATCATGTCCACTTTCTTCCAGACTGCGTTCTTGATCCATATAAAAAGTTTGACCCGTCTGGTAACGGGTCAAGGAA
>DYRE01000225.1 GCA_020718965.1 Desulfomonile tiedjei | reverse complement strand
CAAAAAGTTGCAAATCATCGTGGACAGAATAGGGGAGAACATAATCTCTGTCCAAGGAAAGGGAATAGAACAGGTTACGCTGGCTCTACTGTTAGAACGAAATATGACTCTCGCTTTGGCCGAATCCATAACTGGCGGTATGATAGGAGAGTATATTACCCGCGTTCCTGGAGCTTCGAAAGTTTTTAAAGGGGCTGTTGTAAGTTATTCAAACGACATGAAGTCCAGTCTTCTGAACGTTTCAAAGGAGACCTTGCAACTTCATGGAGCTGTTTCACACCAGTGCGCAAGAGAAATGGCCACCGGAGCAAGGCTTGTGGGTAGCGCCGACATCGGGTTGTCTGTGACGGGGATTGCAGGGCCGGATGGGGGCACACCAAAGAAACCAGTAGGCACATTCTTTGTAGGCTTGGCGACTCCCCTTGGTGTGCTGAGCAGGGGGTTTCTCCTGCCAGGTCAACGTGACTGGGTAAAAACTCTGGCAGCGACTCAGGCCCTGGACACACTTAGAAGATGGCTGTCCGGTATTCGGTTGCATGGGGTGGAATTGTAAAGAGTTTTCTTACAACGCCAAATCCCCAGGAGTTCTTTCCAGGAGAGGGCTCTGGAGCCCAAATGGACCCCAGATCATGAATGGATTATTCTTCAAACTTGTAGGCGCCTTTCTTTTCCTTGTCAAATTCAAGTTTAGCTTTAAGGAACCTTGCTTTGTAGCCCGCATTCTTTAGAACATTGTAGGCCATCTCAGCTCGAGCGCCAGTTCCGCAGTGAACCAGAATCTCTTTATCTTTTGGCAATTCCGACACTCTGGCTTCCAAGTCGTCGAGGGCTATATGTCTGGTATTTGGAAGAGCGCCTTCCTGGAGTTCCGATGGCATCCGCACATCAAGAAGAATAATGTCTTTGGATGGTTTTTGAAGTTCACGTGTAAAAACTGCTAACTCCACTTCTCCGGGGAACAACTTGCGTACATAATCGATTTTGCTTTTAACCGGGCCCTCTGCGACAGATTTGCCCGCAGCCTGCCATGCCTTGAAACCTCCGGAGAGGATACTTACGTTCGTGTATTCCCACCCTGATATTGTCTTGTAAGCGTCCCTGGATTTGTCATTCACTCCATCGTTGTCATAAATTATTATCGCCGCTGCCTTGAATTTGGGAAACTGTTCCCTGAATGAATCAAGACCTTTTGCAGGCGCGGAGATCGCTTTTGGAATATGCGCCTTGGCAATTTCAGCCGCCGTTCTAAGGTCAATCAATATGTAGGGCATATCCAATTTGTCGAGCGCTTCCATCCCTGCTATATTTGAGACAACTATGTTTCCTGCCTTTTTCCAATCCGGGATGCCGTCGCGATAGACTTTAACATTTGTGAAACCCAGTTTTTCGGCTTTTCTTGCGGCTAATGGGCTGAGGACACACGACACGCCGTTGCAGTAATAAATCTGGAGCACATTCTTGTCCGTCAGAAGCTTGTCCGCCAGTTTGTCGAATGCGAAAAATGGCATTGATGCGGCTGTGGGAATGTGGCCCTCGTTGAACAGGTTTGCCGGTCGGCTATCCAGCAGGATATATTTCCCCTCCTTAGGGCCTTTTGCAACCAGTTGTTCGACTTCTTCAGTCGAAACAAGCTGCTCTTTAGGGACCTCAAGTCCTTTCTTTACCTCAACATCCGTAGCGAAGGTTTTTCCATCCCTCTTGGAATAAGTTATTTTTACCGCTTCTCCCTTAGGAATCTCCGGGATCGAATCGGCATTCTTTAACACCGTAGAATCATCGAAAAGGATGATTTCCATTTCCGATCCAATTTGCAACTGGATGGCGTTTGCCTTTCTCGATACATCTTTAATTTTGCCGGCGAGAACATTGTCCTGTTTGTCATAATCATGACATTTCAAACAGCTCTGATCGGCTTTTGATGGTAGTTTCTCCGCTGTGACTGAAGAGGGTAGGGCTGTCCCTGCAATAAGAAAAGCGACGAGGGCCACAATATACTTATGAATAGCAAATTTCTTGCGCATCATGCGCTCCTTTCTTGTAAGTCAACAGGACGCTGAGTAGATCCCAGTATCTATTTTAATCTCGAATGAAGCGGAAGTCTATAAAATATAGATATATAACTATAAGAATATTAAACCCCAAAAGGAATATCTCGTGTGCCTGTTAAACAAATTCCGGCGAATCAACTCAATAATTCGGACATTCTGGCAATATCCGCCGCCAAGGTAAACGCATCCTCATAAGGGTGTTGGGAACCCTGGGAGAATCGCAGGATTATTTCGTTGATTGAATCGTCTATATAGGGATAAACCAGTTTAAGATTGGCGACCTGGTTGGGGAAGATAGCCAGCATGTCGGAAGGTGTAAGTTTTGCGGCTATTTCCGGGGAAGTTCTCTTCAGTTGACTGTAAGATAGGTAGTCTTTACCCACAGCGAAAGCCAGCAAGGTTCCCATTTCAAAAACGTCATGAGATGTAAGGTCTTCTTTTTCCTTGTAATCGTAGTCAAAATCAATCCAACGGTATCGACCTGTGTTTCTTTCGATGAAGATATGATCCGGAGTTATGTCTCCGTGGATTTCTCCCATTTCGTGAAGTTCGCCTATGGCTCTGAATGCTCTTGCCAGTCCGAGCAAAATGTCCTCAAGAACTGTATTGTAGTAATCGTAATGCTTAATTGAGACGGACCTTATAATATTATCCAGGCTAGATCCCAATATTCTGTCAACAATCCTCACATTGTTGCCGGCGATGTCAACACCATGAATTCCCTGCATGAAATCTGGTTTCCCTTTGACTTTATCCAAGATACGAGCTTCTTTTGCAGGATTTCTCAGGCAGGAAAATTTTAGTCCGTGGATTCGACACTGAAATTCTTCTTTGAATTCTAATTTGATGACTTTCTTTTCTCCCGTGGTTAAGTCTATACCACCCTTGACCCACGGTTTTGGCTCACCTTCAAGGCCAAATTTCTTTTCCGTTTCTGTTCCCATGACCAAGTAACCGACACCGTCCAGAAGTATGACATCCCCATAGTTGACCTGATAGAAATCGGTAGTGTCCTCGTGTATATTTAACACACGACAAGAGGAGTTTTCTGGAAGATACTCGGTCGCTACTGTGCACCAGTCAGTAAGTTGATTCATGTTATCAATCCAGGTTTCATGAAAAAGTGGGGATTCTACAATTCCAATTACCATAAAATATGGCCATCATAGACCTGAAATCAAGTAATAATTGTTGTTGGTGAATTGTTATGACAAACTCAGGCGGATGGAAGCGGGACAATTATGTGTCCCACTTCCAGATTGTGAAGCGGAATTACTATTCAGCCAGAATTGCTTTCAGTTCATTGTTAAATTCAGGAAGCACCTTGAAGAGGTCCCCTACAATGCCATAGTCCGCTTTTGTGAAGATAGGCGCCTCGGGGTCCTTATTGATGGCCACGATAACTTTGGAGGAACCCATACCCGCCAGATGCTGAATCGAACCTGAGATGCCACATGCAATGTACAGATTTGGTGTGACGGTCTTTCCTGTTTGTCCCACCTGGTCCGAATGTTTTCTCCATCCAGCGTCCACCGCTGCTCTGGACGCGCCGACAGTAGCCCTCGAACCAAATATTGCCGCCATTTCCTCCAGAAGAGAATAATCGGCGCCACCCATTCCCCTGCCGCCTGAGATGATGATTTCAGCCTCAGTGAGGTCCACTTTACCACTGGTATCCAGGTTGAGATCTTTGGTCACATAGGTTGATCGCCCGGTATCAGGGCTGAAAGCCATCTTTGAAATAGCCCCTGCCTTAACGTTTTCCTGCACTTCCAAAACATTTGGCCTCGCTGTGGCAATTTGCGGAGAAGCTGTAGCTGAACATTCAGCAAAGCATTTTCCAGCGTACATTGGGCGTTTTCCTATAAGGGTCGAACCTTCGAGCCTGAAGGAGACGCAATCGGCCATAACCGCAGCGCCCAATTTTGCCGCGAGTCTTGGAGCCAGATCTTTCCCTTGCATAGTGTGGCTTATCAATACTATCTCAGGGCTGGTTTCAGTTATTACATGCGCAAGCGCCTGGGCATAATATTCTGAATTATAGT
>DYRE01000224.1 GCA_020718965.1 Desulfomonile tiedjei | reverse complement strand
CCATATTGCTAAGATGCTATATAATTGCCTCAATGATTAACGATTAAAGGTCTTCTTCAAATTGAAAGCTAACCACTGTATATGAACCCCAAGCATGTTCATTATACACCCTTTTCCTTTAACAGTTAGGTTCAGACAAAATGCACGACTCCCAATCATTCTTCGGCGTTGCAAAAATTATCCGCAACGATGGTTAGTTGATTATGGCGAAAGAAAAAATCCTGGTCGTCGACGATGAGACAGACATACTTGAGTTAGTCAGTTACAATTTAACAAAAGAAAGCTTTCAGGTCAGTTGTGTGACTTCTGGTGAAGAAGCCTTGTCTCGTCTAAAAAAAGAGACGTACGACGTGATATTACTCGACTTGATGCTGCCTGGCAGAGATGGTCTCGATACATGCAGAATACTTAAAAGCAACCCGGAAACTTGTCACATACCAGTAGTGATGATCACAGCAAAGAGCGAGGACACGGACGTTGTGATTGGGCTCGAACTGGGGGCGGAAGATTATGTCACAAAACCATTCAGCCCCAGAGTGCTGCTAGCCCGTATCAAGACGATATTGAGACGAAAGCAAGCGGAGCCTAATGACGATAAGGCGGTTGTCAGCGCTCACGACATGGTTATTAATCCCTCCCGGCACGAAGTTAGAGTGGGCGAATCGTTTGTAAATCTAACGGCTACTGAATTCTCGATATTGTATTTTCTCGCGAAAAGACCGGGCTGGGTTTTTACCAGGGAGCAGATAATTGATTCGGTCAAAGGAAGTGACTATCCAGTAACAGATCGATCCGTTGATGTACAGGTTGTAGGACTAAGAAAGAAACTCGGCGACGCTGGTGAAGTCATTGAAACTGTCCGAGGAGTTGGATACAGGTTCAGGGAATGATCCATAGGCCTGACTTCTTAAAAATTATTCTGATTAGTTCTTCTACTTTTATCCCATTGGACTTTTGAGAAACATCCTTCGGTTCAATAACGAAGAAAAACCTTTCTGGCGTCATTAAATCCCTTAAGCTCATCTTCCCATTCTTTTTCAATGTCGAAAACTGAAACGCAGCGCTCTAAAGATTCTCGTATATAACTGTTTCCGACGATTACGTCTACAGGAGCCTTTTCAAAAACGTATTCGTACGGCGGTTGTGACCATTTGAAATCTTCATGGCTGTTGCGAATTATCGCTCCCAATAAACATAGAGAGGCTCTGTACGGTCGATAACTATTTCTATCAGTCACATGTATCTGAAATCCGAAACATTTCCTAGAACTCCATTTATTGAAAACCGGCATGAATTCAACAGTCCTTAAAGCAGCCCCGTGCATAGCCTCCATATCAACGTCTTTGAGAACCTTTTCCGGAATAAGGAAAGGCGCTCCGAACACTTCAAATGGTCTGGCAGTTCCCCGCCCTTCCGAAAGATTTGTACCCTCCAAAATAACCTGCCCAGGATAGACGATAGCTGTATCAATCGTGGGCATGTTGGGGGATGGAAATGCCCAAGGGAGTTTCGTATCTTCAAAAAAGTGGTTTCTGTCCCATCCCTTCATTTCCACAATCATAAGTTCGGACTTCACCGTAAGCTGTTCGTTGTAGTAACTCATTAGTTCCCCGACCGTCATTCCGTGGCGCATGGGTATCGGGTATGGTCCCACAAACGAAGCGTAATCTGGATTCAAACAGTTTCCCTCCACATCCCGACCATTTATCGGGTTAGGTCTGTCCAGTATGATTACAGGCTTCCCAAGGGAAGCGCACACGTCCATAACATAAGCAATAGTGGAACAGAATGTATAAACCCGTGTACCAACGTCCTGGATGTCTACAAGCATTGCGTCAACATTTTCCAGCATCCTGGTGGTTGGCCGCCTGGTGGAGGAATAAAGGCTGAAGATTGGCAAACCGAGCCGCCTGTGTATCGAGTGGTCCGTTTCAATCATATTATCCTGTTCGGTGGTTCCCACTCCGTGCTGCGGACCAAACAGAGTTGTTAGCCTCTCACCGAAAACTTCATAAAGGACGTCAGCGGATTCTCTTAAATCAGGCGCTATTGAAGCCTGATTGTAAAGCAACCCCAATCTATCGTAGTCGCCTACGATTGAAGGATTTTGAATCAATTGGGAGAGTCCGGTGGAAACCACAGTTTATCCTTTTGAATCGTCGTTATGAAAAATTCTCATGAGTGAAATGACTATTCCCATTTGCCGCCTCGTCCCTGACGCAGGTCTACCACATTCCTGTCCCAATTAGTCACAATAACGGTGCGTTCGCCACCCCCTCCGGAAACGGCCGAACTCGTGAACCATGACACCAGGCTTACGATCAGCGAAGCTCCGAACGCAGACCAGAAGCCGGCCACGTGAACCCCTACATCTAATCCGGCCACAAACCAGAAAAGCAGGGCATTAAGCACAAGGACAAAGAACCCTAAAGTTACCAAAGTGAGCGGTAACGTCAGGATTATAAGGACCGGCCTTACAAAGGCGTTCATCACGCCCAGTATAGCGGCGAAAACCAAAGCTGAGCCAGTGTCATCAACTGTGACGTTAACCAGATGAAGTTTGGATATAAGTAGCACAGTAACAGTCATAATTATCCAGCGAATAAGAATTCCAGGCATGGTTAATCCTTTCTAATACAGCCCTGTGTGGCTGAATAAATTAAGCCTCGTCTTTCTCCTTGTTGAGCTTTCTCAAGAATGGCTCAAATAAATCAATCGGCACAGGGAAAACAGTGGTAGAATTTTTCTCAGCCGCAACTTCCACTAGAGTCTGCAGGAACCTTAGTTGTAATGCTACAGGCTCCTTGGCAATTATGATAGCCGCCTCTGAGAGTTTCGCCGCAGCCTGGAATTCGCCCTCAGCATTGATTATTTTTGCCCGTCTTTCTCTCTCGGCCTCAGCCTGTTTAGCTATGGCTCGCTGCATCTCCTGAGGCAGATCTATGTACTTCAGCTCAACCATACTTACCTTAACACCCCATGGGTCTGTATGCCGATCCAGAATCTCCTGAAGTTGGAGATTGACTTTTTCCCGAGAGGCAAGCAGTTCATCAAGCTCAGACTGCCCACATACGCTTCTCAGTGTTGTCTGCGCCAATTGTGAGGTTCCATAGAGATAGTTCTCAATCTCTATTACCGCTTTAGTAGGATCCATCACCCGGAAGTATATGACAGCGTTGACTTTTATCGAGACGTTGTCTTTCGTGATAACATCCTGAGGCGGAACATCCATCGTCACCGTTCGCAGACTCACTCTGACCATTCTGTCGATAACAGGGATCAGGAAAATGATTCCAGGACCCTTGTGATCAATAATTCTTCCGAGCCTGAATATTACAGCTCTCTCATATTCATTGAGTACTTTGACAGCCATGAAAAGAAAGGCTATCGCCAAAATAATGATGATCCCTAAAGCGTACATGTATCCTCCTTGTGACAAAAACCTGTCATCTGGCTATAAAATGTGGTCGCGTTTTCAATATCATGACTATCAAACCCCGCCATTCGGGGTAACAGTAACTTCAAGCCCCTCAATTCTTGTCACTATAACCTTTTCCCCTTTGGGAATCATTGTCTCGGCCCTTGCGTTCCAGTATTCTCCACGTATTGCTATTTTACCGGTAGGATTGATATCGGTGAGAGCTGTCCCCACCTTCCCCACCAATCCCTGCTGGCCTGTTCTCGGGTTGGTCATCCAGGCCCTGACCACCAACCCCAAGACAACTATAAAAAAAGCCGAAACAGCCGATACGGTTGGTATAATCACAGACCATGAAACTCTCATGGCAACTTCACTGGAATCAAAAAGCATGACTGACCCCAAGGTAAGGCTTATTATGGCCCCTAGAGACAACAGGCCAAATGACTGAACCTTGAGTTCCAAAACAAAAAAGATGATTGACAGTATCATCAGGAGAATGCCCACATAATTCACGGGAAGTACCTGTAGAGCGAAGAAAGATAGCAGTAGACATATTCCGCCTGCAACACCCGGAAAAATGAGCCCTGGATTGTAAAGCTCCATCATTATGCCAAGGCCACCTATCATCATCAGTACATAGGCCACGTTGGGGTTGGCTATCACATCCAGGATCCTGAATCTA
>DYRE01000223.1 GCA_020718965.1 Desulfomonile tiedjei | reverse complement strand
CTTAGGAGGTGCTTCATGACCTGGATTGTGGGCGTAATCGCCGCTGTCATACTGGGTGTCGTATCTGGCGCGTTCGCTGCGGAACCAATCAACATAGGGGCGCTCCTCCCCATGACTGGCAGTGTGGCGGCTTTCGGACAAATGGCCATGGACGGAATAAATACAGCTAAAAAAATCGAACCTGAGGCGCTAGGCCGCCCTATCGACATTAAACTATCTGACACCAAGTCTGAAAAAGTTGACTCCGCAAACGCGATTTCAAGATTAATTGAAAAAGAAAAGGTAGTAGCAGTAATTGGAGAACTTATTTCAGGGAACACTATAGCGGCTGCGGACCATGCCGAGCGAACAAAAATACCCATGGTATCTCCAACTGCCACCAACCCGCTCGTCAACCAGGGCAAACAATTTGTCTTCAGAGTCTGTTTCATAGATCCGGAACAGGGACGCGTAGCCGCAAAGCTCGCTTTGGATGAGCTTCACGCAAAGAATGCGGCGATTATATATGATATTTCGCAAGACTATTGTGTTGGATTGAAAACATTCTTCCAAAGGGAATTCACCCAAGGTGGAGGAAAAATACTCGGTGAAGTAATGTACAAGATGGGTGATCGTGATTTCACACCTCAACTGAGCAGAATAAAGTCTTTAAAACCTGACATAATTTACGCGCCTATCTATTACACAGAGTGTGCGCTTATAGCAAAGCAGGCCAGGGAAATGGGGTTGAACGCGCCCATATTGGCCGGTGACGGTGTTCAGGCGCCTGAGTTCATTCAGCTAGGCGGTAAGGCGGTGGAAGGTATTTATTTTACTGCTCATTTTCATACGGACACAATAAGCACTCCACTTGGAAAGAAGTTTTTTGAACTGTTCAAGAAAGAAGTCGGTAAGGAGCTTGATTCTTATACCGCTCAGTCCGCAGACGCGTACTTCATCGTGGTCGACGCAATAAAAAGAGCGGGGTCTACAGATCCAGTCAAGATTCGGGAAGCCTTAAGCGCCACAAAGGATTTCGAGGGGTTGACAGGTAAAATAACGATCAAGCCTGATGGAAACGCAATCAAGCCCATGGTTGTAAACAAAGTCAAAGATGGCAAATTCGTTTACGTAACCACCATTATGCCATGACATAAAATGGGGCATGGTTACAATCCTGTTTCAAGTTGCGGATCCAGGATTGCATGGAGACTTTAGACTTCCTAGCCTTGAGTTTCTCTTTCCAAAGACTCCGCCAAGTTCGTTGAGCCTGTCTTTTGAGGATCAATAATTGGATCTTAGTTTTGCACTGCAACAACTTGTTTACGGACTAACCGTAGGATGTCTTTATGGCCTTTTAGCAATAGGCTACTCGATGGTTTATGGCGTTTTAAGGCTCATAAACTTTGCGCATGGCGATCTTCTGATGGTTTCGGCCTATATTGGTTTTTTCGGTATTGTAATCTTTAATCTCCCATGGCCTGTATCATTTGCTGGAGCTATTGCGCTCACAGCCCTTCTCGGCATTCTGATTGACAGGGGCGCATACAAACCCATACGGAAAAGCCCTCGAATCAATGCTCTCATTACCGCTATAGGAGTTTCATTTTTACTGGAAAATTTGGCTCTTGTTACGATTGGAGGGAGGCCTAAATCTTTTCCTACACCCCAATTTGTTTCAGGTTCTATCGTTATTGGGGATGTTAGTATTCCGACGCTGTCCGTATGGGTTTTTGTGGTCACGCTTGTTTTGCTGGCTATTTGTATGGCCGTTGTAAAAAGGACTCGTATTGGCATGGCCATGAGGGCGCTATCCAGAGATATGGAAACCGTCATGCTGATGGGAGTCGATAAAGACAGGGTCATATCGTTTACCTTTGCTCTGGGCTCAGCGCTTGCGGCGGCGGGTGGCATAATGTGGAGTATGAAGTACCCCGCTGTGGAACCTTTCATGGGTGTTGTCCCTGGCTTAAAAGCCTTTGTTGCTGCGGTCCTGGGGGGAATAGGAAGTATTAGTGGGGCTGCCATGGGAGGAATGATTCTTGGCTTGGCCGAGGTATTCATAGTAGCCGTCCAACCCGAATGGTCAGGCTACCGGGATGCCGTGGCGTTTTTCTTGATGATCGTTATTCTTTTGACTCGCCCTACAGGAATCATGGGCGAGCGTCTTCCGGATTAGATTTTGTCAGAACAGATCAAAAAGTTTTGAAAGGATCTCGAAGTTGGCTTTGTATCGAGATAGAATTCTAACTGTCTTCAGCCTATTCATTTTATTTTCTTTCCTTACTTACGCTGATTCCAATTTTGGTCATTATACTCTCCGCATCCTTCAAAATATTGCTATATTCATTACGTTGGCAGTCAGTTATAATCTCATAAACGGAGTGGCCGGACAGTTTTCCCTGGGGCCAAACGCCTTTCTGGCTGTAGGCGCTTATACCAGCGCGATTTTTACTCTTTCCCCTGAGGAAAAGTTACGATCATTCATAATTGAGCCTATGTTGTGGCCTTTGTCGGTCATCTCTGTACCTTTCGCCGCCTCGCTTTTAATTGCAGGAATTGTCACGGCTCTGGTGGCCATACTAATGGCCATGCCTGTCTTTAGGGTCCGGGGAGATTACCTTGCCATTGTTAGTTTGGGTTTCGGGGAGGTGTTTCAGGTACTGGCCAACAACTCAATGTCTATAACAAATGGTTCCTTAGGTTTAAAGGGTCTGTATCCTTACACCAACTTGTGGTGGTCATGGGGAATATGTGTTTTTACAGTCTTTTGTACAGTGAGGCTGGTCAATTCATCCTATGGCAGAGCTATGAAAGCCGTCAGAGAGGATGAAACGGCTGCGGAGGCCATGGGCATAAACGCGTTTCGAATAAAGACTTTTGCGTTTGCTTTCAGCGCTTTCTTTCAGGGTGTAGCAGGAGGGTTACTCGCCCATTTGATAACTACAATCTCGCCATCCCTGTTTACGTTCATGTTCACGTTCAATCTGCTTATAATCATTGTTATTGGAGGCTTGGGAAGCACTACAGGTTCTATAATAGCCGCAATCCTCATTACATGGGGTGGGGAGGCGCTCAGGTTTTTTGAGGAACCGGCGAATCTATTCGGATTTCAGTATGACGGTGTTCCAGGCATGAGAATGGTATTGTTTTCAGTAATTTTGATTCTGGTCATGCTTTTTGCCAGAAGTGGAATCATGGGAAGATCTGAGTTCACGTGGGAAGGCTTCTTGGGTTGGATCAAAAATAAACTCTCCGCAATGAAAGTTTGAATGAGTTATGGATTTATTGCTTGATATAAATGGGTTATCGGTTTTTTTTGGAGGAGTACAGGCTCTAACAAAATTTAGTATCCAAATCAGCAGAGGAGATATCATAGGTTTGATTGGGCCAAACGGAGCGGGGAAAACTACGGCTTTCAACGCCACAACAGGAAGAATTCGCCCATCAGAAGGATCAGTATTCTTTTGTGGACAGAAAATCACTGGATGGTCACCACCTCGTATCGCCCGCAGCGGAATAGCCAGGACTTTTCAAAACATCAAACTTTATGAGGATCTTTCAGTTATCGAAAATGTCATGATAGCCGCCCATTCATCGGTATCTTATTCTTTTATCGAAGCAATATTAGGAGTAGGCAGATATTCTCGAGATGAAACAAGGATCAAGTCCAGGGCATATGAGCTTTTGGAACTTATGAATCTTGGAGAAGTCGCTTCTGAACAGGCAAGTTCGCTCCCTTACGGAAGTCAGAGAAAACTTGAGATAGCTCGTGCCCTGGCCCTTGATCCAAAATTGTTGCTCTTGGATGAACCGGTAGCCGGAATGAATCCGACCGAAACGAGGGAATTTGGGGAGTTTTTATTAACACTCAGGGATAATCTTCCAATTGGGGTCGGTCTGATTGATCACGACATGAGTTTTGTAATGGAAGTTTGCGACATGATTAGAGTCCTTGATCATGGAATTCCAATAGCCTGGGGAACTCCCTCCGCTATTCGCAACAACCCTGAAGTCATCTCCGCTTACCTGGGAACAGATTTTAACGGTACAACGGTCAAGCATGCTAAAAATTGAAGATTTGCAGGTCAGTTACGGTGGCATCAGGGCACTTAAAGGAGTGTCTCTCGAAGTTGGAGCCAAAGAGATAGTAACGCTATTGGGCTCCAATGGAGCCGGCAAGAGCACAACCGTGCGGGTTAT
>DYRE01000222.1 GCA_020718965.1 Desulfomonile tiedjei | reverse complement strand
AGGCGGTACTTCCTTGAAATGCCGGGTTGCGTTTATCAAAGACTCAGCGCATTCAAGATCAAAGAAACCTTTGGGGCTCATACCGCTAACAATGCCCCCACCGCCCACAGCGATGTTACAGTCTTTGTGCGCCAGAAGTATTGTGGGACTAATACCGTGGTAGCCTCCTCCTGCGGGATTGGTTCCATAGATTCCAGCAAGCACGGGGATGCCGAGTTTTTCCAGTTCCGCGTGGCGGAAAAATGTCGCTCCCCCTCCCCTACGATCAGGATAAACCTCTTGCTGCTCGGTAAGTTTCACTCCGGAACAGTTAACTAGCCAGACTAACGGCAATCTGAATCTCTTGGCAAGATCGGTGACTCTCAGCACATTTGCAGCCTGCCCTGGCACCCAGGCTCCCGCCATAACCTTGTTGTCAAAACCAATGATGACGGCCCATTTGCCGTTTATTTTCCCCAGGCCATCAACCACACCGGTGCTGCCCTCTTCATTGTCCTCGGGGTTGAATATTGAATGCAGGGGTCGCCATGTCCCTGGATCTACCAGGCGTTCCAACCTTTGGTAAACAGTTAATTGGCCACGGTCATTTATCTTCTTCTCCGGAAGACCAGCAGAGCGTTTCTTCTCAACTTCCTGCTCCAGCTCACTTTCCAATTCACGAATCTTCGCAAGGTTACCCTCGGCTTCACGTATTTTGGACTCGGGCAAAGGCTTTCCAAGTCCCGCCATCTTTTCGAAGTACGGTCTCATCCATTTTCCTCCGTCACAGACGATTTTTGGTCGTTCTTTTCGTGCTTATTTAAGTACAATAACAATATATTCAAGCCTTTTCAACTGGATCCGGCATGAAAACTGACGCAGCTCAAGAATTTACACAATTGTAGAGAGATAGGTTTTTTATGAAATGCCGGGAAATGGCCCTCAGAATTTACGAAGGTCGTCTCCGTCTGACTGTTCCAGACCTTCTCTTAACTCTTCCGGCGAAAACTGGGTCTTTCTGGGCGGAATACTCCTTAAGGGTGGGAATAGTCCCTGGAATTTAGGTGAGTTTTGCTCCATCCGTTCCGGCGAATGCTGAGACCAGTATGGCGTAGGATCCTGTTCTTCTATGAGAACCGTTAGCAACAGCGATGGATACCGGTATCTGGGATTATTTCCCAGAAAAGTCAGCATTTCTCTAGCTCTGAGGAATGATTCACGACGCCTGTTAATTTCTCCCAGCAGGTACATTACCATCGCTGGATCTCCCTTGGTTAGACCCCGTCGAAGGGCGTCGTCCAGATAGCTGTCCGCCTTTTCGAGAAGTTCCTGTTCTGTGCGCGTGGCCCCTAGTTCCCGAGCAGTCCAGGAACCTTTGAGCCCCATTATGCCAAGATCTCTCGGGTTCAAGCCCTTTGCCTCAAGCACGCTCAATAGAGCGAGTTGGGCGCGCGCTCGCCGTTCCTCGTTGGATTCAACAACGAAAATACTCTGATAAGCGGACGAATCTACAACGGCTTTCAGGTTTTCTGGAACCTTGGTTTGAAAATCCTGGGTCCTATAGGTAAAAAAACAGTTGGGACATGAGGCGATATCAGATAATCTATTTGAATCGCGAGGCAAAAGTCTAAAATCTAACCCGTAACCAAAAGCCGAAACGGCTTTCCCCTCAGTGTTCCAAAAATGGGAAAAATGGTGGTGGCATACCGGGCAAGCAAGAACTTTTACTGAGCTGTTCACGCAATCCTCCTTGAATGACATTTACCTTTTGGCAACCAAATAAAATGGAACTAATGTAGTAATGATAACATAAATGGACGTTTTTGACTATAATTTTCTTTAATCCAGTTCTTACTTATTGGCTTAACTATGCCATAATTCCGGGGTTTGGATCCCAAAACAATGATAAGCTCCAATAGACCGCCGATCAATTATGAACGTGAGATGAATCTCTCTCAATTCGAAGCTGTAAGTTCAGGTGACGGACCAGTCCTGGTCATTGCCGGGGCAGGTTCGGGCAAAACCAGAACCATCGTTTACAGGGTGGCGTGGCTAGTGGATCATGGCGTGGACCCGTCTTCGATTCTTCTTCTGACATTTACCAGAAAAGCTTCACAGGAAATGCTCGGTCGAGCCATAAGGCTGCTGGATAATAGAGTGGCCCTGGTTTCCGGCGGGACTTTCCATTCTGTTGGCGCATCCATATTGCGAAAGTATTCCAGGTTCATAGATCTCGAATCTTCCTTTACGATCCTAGATCAAAGCGACAGTCATGATGTACTCGATATGGCGCGAAAGGGGATCAGTCCTCCTATTGAAGATCTGAAAGCCTTCCCCAAACCCAGAACAATTTCTGAAATCATAAGCCGCTCTATAGGCACAGGGAATTCGATACAGGACATAATCATGCAGCGATGTCCTCATTTTGAATCTTTTGGGCCTGATATAGAGAGGATCAGGGAGTTTTATGAAAACTTCAAGAAAAGCCATCACTCAGTCGACTACGATGATCTGTTGACCCTGTCCACAGAACTAATCGAAACAAACGACAGAGTCAGGGAAGACATTTGCAACAGATGGTCGCACATCCTGGTCGATGAGTATCAGGACACCAACAGGCTTCAGGCTCGCATGGTCAGATTGCTGGCAGATGGACACGATAACGTCATGGCTGTCGGGGATGATTCCCAGAGCATTTATTCCTTTAGAGGAGCTGATTTCAAGAATATCATGCGTTTCCCGGAACTCTTCTCAGGCGCAAAAATAATAAAGCTGGAAGAGAATTTTCGAAGTGTTCAACCAATTCTGGAGGTTGCTAACGGAATAATACAAAGGGCGGAGACCGGTTTTCACAAGCATCTGTTTTCAAGAAGAAAGAACGGCTGCAAACCTATCTTGGCCAGACCGTTCAGTGAAAAAGAACAAAGTCTGCTCATTTTGAGAATTGTTAACGAATATTTACAAAACGGTATACCTTTAAGTGAATTAGCAGTGCTTTTCCGGGCGGGATTCCACTCTTTTGATCTCGAAGCCGAGTTGACCAAATATAGATGTCCTTATGTCAAGTACGGTGGATTCAAGTTTGTTGAGAGCGCGCACATCAAGGACGCCATTTCACATCTCAGAGTGATTAGCAATAAGAACGACAAAATTAGCTGGGCGCGTGTCCTAAAATTGATACCTCATGTTGGAAACAAGACCGCCCAAACGTTGGCGAGCCTTTTCTCAGGAGCTTCAGACCTGGAAGAAGTAGCGTCTGTTACTCCAAAAGGCAAGAAATATTCCGACTCAGTCAATTCCCTGGTAAACGCATTAAATGAAATATCGCTTCTGGATGGCAATCTTCCAGAGAAAATTGACTGTCTTATCCGCTTTTTGACTCCATATCTCCAGGCGGCATACGATAATTACCCCAAGCGGTTGCGTGAACTTGACCAACTGGCCCAGATGAGCGCTCCATACAAATCCCTGGTGGAATTCCTTAATGACGTCGCAATTGAACCGCCGGAGCGTGAAATCGACGAAGACTGGCAAGGAAACCAGGACAGGTTGGTATTGTCCACCATACATTCCGCTAAAGGGCTTGAGTGGGGGACTGTCGTTCTAATATGGGCCACTGAAGGAAAGATACCATCACCAATGTCTTTGGGAGACCCTGATGATCTGGAAGAAGAGAGAAGACTTGTATATGTGGCAGCAACAAGGGCCAAGGATCGACTTGTAATAGTGGTCCCTCAGACTACCTATGACAGGCGACTGGGAGTCATCCCTACCTCTACATCGAGGTTTATAGAAGAGATCCCGGCGGACTACTTCGAAACACGCTAACCTTGATCGGTTGAAAAGCCTTGACAGAAGATGATGATGTGAATATTTTGAAACTTTAAGGCATGGAGAGATGACCGAGCGGCCGAAGGTGCTCGCCTGCTAAGCGAGTGTGGGGTGTAGAGTCCCACCGAGGGTTCGAATCCCTCTCTCTCCGCCAGCAACATCCTGCACGGTTGAATCAATCCCACGAAATAAATCCAGCGCAAATGTCCAAAAATTCAACATGGCGTTACTGAGCTTGGTCGTCAAGAGTGGACACGAATCGTCTAGACTGAGTTTCGTTGTTTGTATTGATATTGCCCAAAAGCTGCGGGAGAGAGATAGTCCTGTTTTATTCGATTTTTCCGGCGTTACGCTTCCTGCTTTCTAGCCACATAGAAACCATAGCTATAGTAGGC
>DYRE01000221.1 GCA_020718965.1 Desulfomonile tiedjei | reverse complement strand
TCCTCGATGTTTCTGATCGAGTATTCATCGACCCACACGGCTAAAGAAGCCTGGGGCATACAAAGAATTGGAATCGTGAGAGACCAAAAAGATGATTATCAAGATCCTTGCGCCCGATCAACATGTCCAAGGCGGCTTGAATAGAGCAGCATTCCAAAATCACCAGGATTACCTTTGCTCAAAGGCTGTTCACAGGCTCACCAAAAAAGGAGGACACGTCTATGATCTAACAACCTATCTCTTTCAAGGTTCCTAAACTGGGGAATGGAAAAACTCTTCACGAAACATCATGCATAGGCGCGGAATGTGAGTATCAATGGGCTTAATCCTGAAAAAGGCCGGCGATCTTCCACAACCCCTGTGGATAAATCGTGAATTAGGCTGTTGATAACTTTGCTAACCTCCCAGTTTTCCATAGGTCAAAGCAGATTGCTCCATTTTGTGCCACGAGAAAAACCTAATGATATCAACCAACGTTATAACTCACCGTAATCACAAGGACAGCAAGAAAGCCTTTTACTGTACGTTGCCGAGTTATAAACACCTGTTGATAAGAGTACTTTAGCGTGAGGCAGGAAAGGTAATAAATATCACTGTGTCAGGCGTGTCTCCGAGACAAATCCTCTCGGTTCGAACCATCTAGGCGATTCCTCTCCTGCTCAAAGCCCCAACGACAACTGGGCAGGATATTCATTGGAGGGCTTCTAAAAATCCTCACTTCTTCAGGGCATACACAGAAATAGCTGGTTTGCTATCCACAACTTTTCTGCAATTGAACTATCGGCAGAGACAACTCTTCTCTTATGACATTAACAAAATATGGTTCCAGTTTGTTTATAAATCTAATCATACGATATGGATCCTTGAGCTGATACCCTTTGTCATATAAGAACTTGTAGAAAAGTCTCACTGCTGTTGGACACAAAATATATTCCAGAAGTTTCACAGATGTCTCTCTCAAAATATGACACATAAAGAATTCCAGAAAATATTTGTCTGGAACGCTCTTTAAGGTCACAGGCTCTTCATGTTCATGACCATAAATGAAAGAGAGGTAACTTTCTGTGAACATGACGCATTTATCTTGCTGGCCGTCCAACCCATTGATGCCAAGCCACACGTTGAATCTTTCCAAACACCCATGTTGAAAATCCCAAAGTAGTTCCACGTATTCATCATAATCCGCAGACCTGACAATATACTTGTCCAGCCTGTTAAGATTATGAATAACCTTCAAATCAGCCGCACTCGGATGTACGGTTTGACTTCTGAGGCGCACGTTTTCGTGTTTACTTTCCAAAATCATTTTGCTGTCCTTTCCATGGTTCGAGTCTGGGCAGGACTATTTTCATGCAAGTAGGTTAGATTTCGATTAGTTTTAAAATAAATCTTTGTATGGTCATAAAGACGAGGTCGAAAAAGAACAGAAATTTTCTAACCTAATGATTTTTGGGTGTAAGTAAGATGAGTTTCTCGGCGATCTTTTGCGCCTCTGTTATCAGGTCCTGTCGTTCCTCCACCGACCCGGCCGGTCTTGGACCATTCATCCTCAACGAAAAGTTGTTTGCAAATCCGTAACGGGTCAACCACGCTTCGTATCTTGAGTAAACATCTGCGTACATGTTCAGGTTAGTTTGGCCCTGGGCCATTATTATCACTGATGACTTCCCTCCCGTCAGTCTGCTGGTGAAATCCGGGTTCAGAAATGAATATGTTCTGTCGAAAAAAGACTTAAACTGACCGGAAACTTCTCCGAAGTAGTTTGGCGTACCCAGGACGACCGCATCGGCTTTGTGTATGGCTTCTAGAACCTCTGTCAGATCATCCTTGAGGACACAATGATCCAGCTTGGTTTTGCATGTTTCACACGCCTGACACCCTTTGTATTGCAGTTTGTTTAATACAAATTCCTGAGTTTCAGCGCCCAGTTCACCTGAACGTTCCAGGATTTTCCTGGCCAAGGCGCTGCTATTACTTTTCGGGCGTGGACTACCCAGAATGGCTATAACTTTCATTATCATGGCTCCTTTTATACGATATCAGACTGAATAAGATCTAAATTGGATCATAAATGTACGGTTATTTTTTGGCGCTATCTGGTTTGTCATCAATTATTTCATCCAACATTTCCTGCAAACGCTTTTTTTCTTCTGGAACCTGCTTTCTCAGTTCTTTCGCTAATTCTTTAAATTCTTCCGTTTCACGGATTGAATGTCGTTTTGTTTTTTTCTTTATCATGGCGCCCCGGTAAAGCAATGACGAGAACTTCCGAATTTGTTATGCGGTTTCCCGAGTGAAAACTGAGAGGGAAATTCTCTCCGCATTTTCTCCTCCATCGGGAAACATCCGCTCATTAAAAAGGCTCATTAGCAAACATTTTAAGGTTTGGACATCACGACACTTAGGCTACGCGAGTAGTCAACGGCGCCAGTCAAGACAAGCCCCGAAGATTCAGCTATCTCAACGGATCTTCTGAATTCCTTTTCTTCAACATGGAAACCTGGTTCCAGCATGAAAATTTTTGCTCCTGACTTCATGACTCGGCGCATATCGTTAAAAAATGCCTGTTGGTCCTCAATTTCGTGTATTACGTGCAATGCTGTTACAAAATCCACGGAATCTTCTTTGATCTGTGGGCTGGAGCCTGACGCTACAATTATTATTCTATCCGATAACCCAGCTTTAGCGGCTCTCACGCGCAACCTGTTGAGCATCTTTTCCTGGATGTCCACGGCAATGACTTTACCGGTGGGACCGACCAGTCGAGCCAGCGGTATTGTGAAAAAACCCATTCCGCATCCATAGTCGATCACCGTCATACCCGGAAGCGCAAATGGCGCCAACATTTTTTCCGGCTTTTCCAGAATACGTCGGAGTGGGCTTGCCAGCAAATAGCCAAGCCACCATGGACAAACGTGATTCGCCATTTCGCTAAACCCCTCGCCTTTCAACAGAGCTAAACCAGATATCGCGCAGTATTATATCTGCAATATCAATGGAAAAGCGTTTTTACATTAAGCCCGGTTCGACAACCTTCGACAACCACTTACAGGATAACCTGGATCCCCTTTTCACTGAGAAATTCCTTGACCTGTCGCACGCTAAAGATCCGATAGTGAAAGACAGAGGCAGCGAGAAGGATTGTCGCTCCAGCCTTTACAACCACGTCATAAAAATCTTCAAGCTTGCCTGCGCCGCCGGATGCGACTACTGGTACTTTCACAACATCTGTGATGGCTTTTGTGAATTCCAGGTCATAACCGGCCTGCGTCCCATCTCCATCCATACTCGTTGGAAGTATTACCCCGGCCCCTAGTGATTCACACTGTTTGGCCCATTCAATCGCGTCTTTCCCTATGGCCTTCGTGCCTCCAGAAACCACAAGCTCGAATCCGGACGGCATAGCCACGTTTCGACGGGCGTCAACGGCAACCGTGATACAGGATGATCCGAATTTAGTGGCGGCTTCTTGTATTAGCGCGGGATTTTTGACTGCGGCGCTGTTCATGGAAACCTTGTTCGCGCCTGACTCAAGAACAAGCTCTATGTCTTCAAGGCTCGCAATGCCACCACCAACAGTGAGTGGTATCTGAATCACCGACGAGACATTTTTGACCCATTCGAGCCGGGTCTTACGGTTTTCCAGAGTGGCTGCGATATCGAGCATGGCCAGCTCATCAGCGCCCTCTTTCTGGTAAAGAACGGCGCTTTCGACCGGATCACCGGCGTCCTTTATCTCAACAAAGTGAATCCCCTTGACCACACGTCCGTTTTTCATGTCAAGGCATGGCATAATTTTTATCTTTTCCACAATTTCTCCTATTATTACAAATGGTTTACTAGATGTGTCGTTTTGCGCCAAAATCAGCTTACTGTATCCACATCTTTTTTGTTAGCTGTTTTCTTGAGTGAAGATTCTGTCACACTCTGGCCCGCAACGCGACCAAGGAATTCTGGCAGCTCCAATCCAGCTATACTGGCCAGTTCATGCATTGGGGGCAGGACTCCCATGAAACGCTTCCCAAGATCTGCCAGCCCGCCTTCGCCCCCACCATCCCAAACGATCACTTTTTCAATCGGCAGGTTTTTAATTGCCTCAGCCTGGATCTGCGTTAACTCTGTGAGCTTTTCTATGAGAAGCAGGGCGGCGGTTAATTGCGTATCAGAGTTGCATGCCTCACCCAGGGCCTTATAACCTTGAGCTTTTGAATCAAGT
>DYRE01000220.1 GCA_020718965.1 Desulfomonile tiedjei | reverse complement strand
CAACGGTTACAGATGTTGTCGAGCCTGGAACAATATTCATGAGCTTCCATTTTATGGAAGCCAATGCTAACGAACTTACCAATCCGGCACTGGATCCCATTTGCAAGATACCGGAATATAAAGTGTGCGCCGTCAGAGTGGAGAAAATCTGTTGTCCTGAAGAAATAGGATTGAAAGCTGCCGTAAATGCTTAATTTGTTGCTCCTTATGTCACCCGACTGAATGTAAAAACTGGATCAACAAATTGCATTAGATACAACAAGGATATTTGACAGATTTTTTTATTTTCCTGGCTTAAAGCTTAGAGGGAGATATCAATCTCGCTGGTTGTCCTTGGGGTTATTTGGGTTGCTCCATGGCTGAAAAAATTGAATCTTCCGGCCCTTGCGTAGGTCACTACATCCAATCCAGCCTGCATGGCCATGGAAACAGCCGTCGCACTTGCGCTGGACCTTGACACGATGATTGGGAACCCTGATCGGACAGCTTTTGAAATGGCTTCTGAAGTTATTCGACCAGTAGTGAGCAGGATTTTGTCGCCTGTAAAAACTTGATTCATAAAGCAATGACCTACGACTTTGTCTATGGCGTTATGCCTGCCTATGTCTTCGAGAATAGGCCCTGTTTCTGAGGGTGAAGCTATGGCCGCAGCGTGAGTGCCTCGCGTCAGGCTGTAAGTGCCCTTATGGGAATCTACTTCCTTCATCCTTAGGGATATCAACTCCACCGGGATTGTGATTCTAGGGCTACTTTTGGGTACAAACTTTACGGCAGCCTCAACTGAAAAAGTAATGCCTCCTGCGCACCCAGAAGTGAGCATCCCCTTTTTCCTGATTCTATCGAGCCGTTCTTCAGGCGCATTGATTTCCACAGAAACTATTCGACTGGTCCGATCTACTCTCAAATGACCTATTTCCGATGGTTCAAGCAAAACACCTTCAGAAACCAGAAAACCAATGAAAAGTTCTTCCAGATGAGTGGGAAGAGTAGATATGGAGAGTATTTCGTCATCATTTACAAATAGGGTGTAAGGAATCTCTCTTGCAAGAGGAATTGAGCGAGGGGTTGGCAATCCATCTACAAATCGTGTCGCCTCGAATTCCTGGGCCAGTTCCTGGTTGACCGGATGATTATCTTTCACTGAGGTCATAGGGAGTCTATCCTAACTTCGGGCCGTTTTCCGTGTTTCCATCATTGTCGGGGAACTTCGCTTCGCTTGACTTTCTCAAATCCCCAAAAAGTTCTTGAAACTGCGTATCCGTGAATCTTTCGCACCTGTTATGAAGCCTCAAATATGCCCACAATAGTTCCAGCCCTTCTCTTGTAAGTATTGTGCCTTCCTTGTTAGCAGAGATGAGCTTAAATCCGCAGCGTTCTTCAGTGGCGCGAATTTTGCCCCAAACGGCCCTAAAGGGTTGTTTGAGTTTTTGCGCCGCCTTGTTCATTGAGCCAAGTTCCATTATGGCCTCTAAAATCTTCAGGCGGCCAGTTCCAATCACAAGTTTTCCCTGGTCATTTTCAATCCATATCTTAGTTCTCACACGGAAATTCATTGCAGCCTCTGAACTCTGACGTGGCTCATTCATTCTGGAATATATTACGCACAATCAAGTCGGTTTCCTATTGATTATTGTCATAATTAAAAAAAGGTTGCAACCAGCTCCATGATTTCTTTCGGTTTGGAAACATCCAAAAAAAACTTGCTAACAAGTCAGATCCTTCTCCGGAAAAGAGTTCCTTAGTGACCGGGTTTATGTTATGGAGCCATTTATCGTCATCAACCCGGGAGGTCGTATGTCGGGATCTATGTTGAAGGTTGCCATACTTTACGGAGGAAGATCGGCTGAACACGAAGTTTCTATGAGATCCGCCGCCTCAGTTTTCTCAGCTATTGACAGGAACAAATTTTCGGTGATTCCGGTTTTCATCACAAAGGCTGGAGTATGGTACGCCAGAGAGGACGACAACAGTTCGTTCTCGCGGACAGAGACATTACCTCAAGACCAGAGGCTAATTTTGTCGCCTGACCCTCAAGACATGGGTTTTCTGTTAAATAGAGATCAAAACCGTTTTGAAAAATTTCCGGTTGACGTTGTTTTCCCTGTGTTGCATGGAACCTATGGGGAAGACGGCACCGTTCAAGGTTTGTTGGACCTGGCCGAAATTCCCTACGTCGGATGTGGAACTCTGGCCTCAGCCGTAGGGATGGACAAGATCGTAATGAAGGCTGTTTTCAGAGACTGCGGTCTTCGTGTAGGCCCATTTTCCTGGTTTTACAGATCCCAGTGGAATAATAACCCTGATCTTATTTTACAAGAGTTGAGAAAAAGGCCACTCCCCCTTTTCGTAAAACCCGCCAATTTAGGTTCTTCTATAGGGATTTCAAGGGTAGAATCATTCTCGAACCTTTCCAAATCTATTGATATCGCTGCAATATATGATCGCAGAATCCTGGTTGAGGACGGAATTCAGGGACGAGAACTTGAAGTCAGCGTTCTGGGAAACGAGAATCCAGAGGCTTCCATACCGGGAGAAGTTATTTCCCATGCTGTATTTTATGATTATGACGAAAAGTATCTTCATGATACGGCCGAACTTATCATACCGGCAAAATTGACCAAAGATGAGACTTTAATGGCTCAAGACGCAGCCTTAAAAGCTTACAGGGCTTTAGACGGAACTGGCCTGGCTCGTGTAGATGTGTTTCTCACTACTGACAAACAGGTGGTGATCAACGAGATAAACACCCTACCCGGCTTTACTTCGATCAGCATGTATCCCAAATTGTGGGAAGCCACGGGACTCGCGTACGGAAAACTCGTCGAGAGACTCATAGAATTGGCCCTGGACAGATATCGCGACAAGAAAGTAACTTTGACTGACAGAAACCGTAAATGAAGGCAATGATTCTGACAGCGGGTTACGGCACACGCCTACAGCCTCTCACGCTGGAAAGGGCTAAACCCGCTGTTCCTATAATGGGAAAACCCCTAATAGCGCTTATTCTGAACAAATTGAGCGCAATGGGGATTTCTGAATTCAAACTGAATCTTCACACACTGCCTGAAACCATCAAAGAAGCCATAAGAGAATTTCCGGATATTACTTCGAATGTGTCATTTTCCTATGAACCCATGTTGCTCGGGACAGGAGGCGGGCTGAGCCAAAACGAGGCTTTTTTCTCTGAAGATACTTTCATCATGGTAAACGGTGACATAGTTTTCGATTTTGACATTCGACCAGTAATTAACTTTCACAAAGATAGTGGCGCACTCGCCACACTGGCGCTATTTCCTCAATCTCCGCCTTTTATTTACACTCCGATAACATTTGACTCCAACCGCGTAATCCATTCTTTTCCACGTTTCGGGGATCACACTGGAATGGGAGAAACAAGCTATGTTTTTACTGGAATCACTGTTTTGTCGCGCGATATCTTCAAATTTATTCGTACTGGCATTTTTTCAGATATAATATCAGAGGCCTACGAACCAGCCATAAAAAATGGAGTGAAGATATGTGGATATCCAGTCAATGGATATTGGAACGACATCGGGACCCCGTCGCGTTACCTTTCAACCCAGAGAGACCTGTTTCAACGATACGCCATTGCGCCCCCACAATTCCTGGCCAAGGGATCTTCTGTGAGGGAACCCGAATTGATTGGGCCCAATGTTTCAATTCAGACAGGTTGTGTGATAGAGAAAGACTGCATAATCGAAGACTCCATTCTTTGGGAAAATTGTCTTGTGAGAAAAGGATCGAGTATAAGGCATTGCATTCTAGGGAAAAATATGGTCGTGAAGGGTCACTTCAAAAACCTCGTGATGACAGTCAGTGGAGATGCGCCAATTGACTGATAGCAGTCATGTTGTAAAAATCGTGAAAAATGTCGCTTCTCCTTTAGGTAACATTCTAGATGTTGAGAAACTTGCGGGAGACGCTTCTACAAGGACTTATTACAGGGTTTTATTTCACGACGGCGAAACTGCGGTTGCAATGGTTTCTCAACATCCTGGTTCTAATGAAGAATCTCTATTTATCCATATCCAAGGTTATCTTCAAAACCTCGGCATACCGGTCCCAGGAATCCTGGCGCATAATCCCACAGCAGGAATAGTGATTCTTGAAGATCTCGGAGATGACCTCCTTGAATCAGTAGTTTCCCTTAGTTCAGACTCTGAAATAAGAGACATATATGGGCTTGCTATTGACACGCTTATGAACCT
>DYRE01000219.1 GCA_020718965.1 Desulfomonile tiedjei | reverse complement strand
TTTACAGACGGGTCCGTATTCTCGAGTCAGGTTAAGGAGGATTCTGTCCCAACGGCGGCGCCGGGGGCATCGAGCCAGGGTGTCTACCCTGTGAGAATGTCGGCGTTTCTTAAAGGTATTTCAAATTATGACGCGGTTGGCCTCAACAAGGGGATCGAGGGCGACAACAAGCCGGACACTCTGTTTGTGTTGACACTGGAGACAAAAGATAGGGAAATTACCGCCATAGAAATTAAAAATACAGAAGGAGAAACGGCTTCATGGGACACTATCCCGGGCAGCCTGAATCCCCCTGTAGGGGTTGCTCTGAGATCGGAACCTGCGAAACTGCTCAATGAACCTGACGGATCCGTTAAGATCAGAGTCAAAGATAAAATTGACCTTAATTTGTACATTGCCGACACGGGAGTTGTAGAACGAGGCAAAACAGACTTCAGGGTCAATGTGGCTTTCTCAGATGGACAAATTTATTGGGCGCGCGTTGAAAAGCTTCCCGAAACTGATAAGCGTTCTCAGGAACCGCCAGATTCTGAGGGCAAGAAGAGTCAGGTCAGTTTCCTTGGCGAGTGGTTGGGGTTTTTCCCAACTGACGCCGTTGGACCGTCCCCTGAAATTAAGCCTGATGGAAAACCAGACGCGGTCTTTGGACTGGACATAGATGTCAATCCCAAAAACACGATCACCGGTATTGAAATTAACAGCGTTGCCGGGGTTGCGAGAAAATGGGGCACATCCGGGACATCACCCGGCGCGTGGGGGTTAGCGGTAGCTTATCAGAGGGCTCCGACCGCGCTTCTCAACAAACCTGATGGATCCATAAGCATCCCGATAGACGGAAGAACACAATTCTACATTTATGCTTCTGATCCCGGTGACCTGACGCAAACAAACCAGGAACTTAGAATAATCGTCCGTTTAGGCGACGGCGCATATTACCAGCAAATGGTTAAAAGAGCGCCTGCAACCACTTCCACTGTGGTTCCGGAAACTGAATCACGTCCAAAGGCCAAGGGTTTGATAACTTGTGAGTTTAGAGGTTTCATCGCTGATCTGGTGAATACTTCCACACACCCAGGTAAAGACGGATACCTCGACGGCACTTTTATCATTAAGCTTCAGGTGGAAGACAAGAAACTTCTCAGGGTTGATCTGAACGGACCAGATGGATCGATCCAGTGGTCCAGTGACCCAAAAGCCCCTGTGATGTTTTTAGGAGTCGCCCTGTATCCGAAAATTTATCAGCTCATAAACGCCAAGGCCGGCCCATTGAGTGTTCCAGTGACAGGCAGAAGAACCATTTACCTTTACGCCGCAGACAATGGCCTATTGTCCGACCCAAAATCCCGTTTGACCGTCACAGCCTTTTTTAGCGATAAAACTTCATTGTCGACTGATGTAGTCAAGTGATCCTCCCGACAATCTTATCCATCAAGAATTGAACCAGGACCGTCTTGACATGCCGGGAAGCGTTAGCTATTGTCAAATCCATCGATCATTCCAGTTTTGAGTATTTGTTTTTGCTGATTCAATCTTTCACGAATCCAGCCATTCACCTCCCTTTTTTCACTCTGGAAACTCGAGGTTCAAGAATGGCTACTTGTCGGATTGGAGGTCATGGTGATTGTCGCCAAACCTAAACCATTTCAAGAAGTAGTTGAAATGTTGAGGGATTATTCTAATGTTCTGGTTGCAGGCTGTGGAACTTGTGTAGCTGTTTGTCTCGCCGGGGGAGAAAAAGAAGCCGGATTAATGGCCACGCAACTGGAGCTTGTTTTCAGAGATCGTGATTTTAAAGCATCGGCCGCCACTGTTGAGCGTCAATGTGATCGGGAGTTTCTAACTTTATTGAGAGATCACGTTGGTGAGGCCGACGCTGTATTATCTCTTGCCTGTGGGGCAGGAATTCAGTTTCTCGCCGAAATGTATCCCGACAAACCTGTTTTCCCTGGGGTTGACACAAGTTTCATAGGGGTTAATGAAGGCGCAGGCGTTTGGGGCGAGCGCTGTAGAGCGTGCAATCAATGCTACCTTGCCCTAACCGGGGGCATCTGCCCCGTTACAATGTGTGCCAAGGGACTTTTGAACGGGCCCTGTGGAGGTCCTTCCAACGGAAAATGCGAGACAAGTCCTGATCGTGATTGCGCCTGGGTTCAAATAATTGAACGACTCAAGAGTCAATCACGTCTTGATATTCTTACAAAGATTACGCCTCCCCGAAATTATAGTCTCGACGAGAAGCCCGCCAGATTGGTTCGGGAAGATTATGTAAAACGATTTTGAGGCTGATTCTCTTAGAGGAGTCTGAAAACCTATGAATCTATCCGAGACTATTCTTAACAGAAAGAGCGTTAGAGCTTTTTTGCCGGATCCCGTTTCACGCTCTGTTATTTCAGAGATAGTTGAACTGGCTCGCTGGTCTCCGTCCTGGGGCAACACACAACCGTGGGAAATAATTGTAGCGGACGGCGAAAAAACCAGGCGTCTCGGAGAAGCCTTTGTGACTGAAGGCATGAAGAAAACAGCGCCGCGCCCAGACATTCCTATGCCATTTGAGTTTTCTGGCGTATATAGGGATCGCTACATGAACCTCGGCAGGAATCTCCTTAACTCGATGGGCATAGAGCGTGAAGACAAAGAAGCCCGATTGAAACATTACCTGAATATGTACACCTTTTTCGGGGCCCCAACAGTCATATATTTGGCGGTCGATGGGGAACTCAATGTTCCCTATTCCTGCCTGGACATTGGGTCAATAGGCGTTACAATATGTTACGCAGCCATGGGATATGGTCTGGGGACAATATTTCTGGCCGCGTCGGTCCATTTTCCTGATATTGCCCGAGAGATTCTGGATATACCGCATAACAAGAAACTGGTTATAGGGATAGCGCTGGGATACCCGGACAAGAGTCGGCCGGCAGCCACCTTTCGTAGTGATCGGGCGCCAGGGGACAATATTTGCAGGTTTGCCTGACCAGTTGTTCGTTGAGTGTCAATTTGTTTGCGCCATGATTTTTAATTGACGGATTTCATCAAAAAGGATTAGATCTAGAATCGGATGTGGCTTGTTGATTCGGATGAGCGCAGTTTCTAATTAAACGCCATAACTGATTCGGGAGCACAAATAACGCCATGAAACGGCGTGATTTCATTAAATCGATAGGATTGGCAGGGGCTATTTCAATTCTTCCCCGTGGGACGTCAACAGCGTCTGCGAAGAAGCGAGGCTATAGTCCGTCACTTGAGCCTCATAGCGACAAAACCAATCCCAATACCCCTTTCTCGCTGTGTAGTGACCCATCCGGTGGCTTTATGGTTACAGACCCGTCGCTTTACCGAGTCTTCAGAATCACCGGTGACCTGAAAGTCACAGGTTCATTCGGCAGTCCCGGATCAGCGCCATCCAGTTTCAATTATCCGAAAGGCATCACCGTTGACCGGGACGGCCGCATCTATGTGGCGGATTCGAACAACTGCAGGATTCAAATCTTCGAACCGTCGGGCGATCTGATTAAAATAGTGGGTGGCGTTGGATCCATAGGAGGGCTATTCGCTACGCCTCAAGGCCTTTGCATCGATTCCTCCGACAGAATGCTGGTAGCCGACACAAGAAACCACAGGGTTCAGGTTTTTCATTCTTTTGAATTGGCGGCCGTTATTGGCGAACTCGGCGACGCTGAAAATCAATTCCGTCTGCCGACTGCGGTTCAGGTATCCCCGGATGGAGAAATATTGGTACTCGATAGCAAACACGGCCAGGTGAAATTCTTTGACAAGGATGGAAACTTCAAGAGGCGTTTTTCCCGCGAGGGAAATGAGGCTGGCATGCTTAACGCGCCCCAGGGCATGTTACTCGATTCTGATGGCGCAATTGTAATAGCCGACACCGGCAACCACAGGGTGCAGAAATTTGATTTCAAAGGAAATCTGCTGGCTGTTTTGGACTTTGACGCCTCCGGGGCGCCACTTTTCGTTTCCCCAACGGGCATTGGCGAAAAAGAAGGCTCATATTACGTCGCTGACTCTGGTAAGGGTTGTGTAATCAAAGTTTCAATATGATTCGCGTGCAAAAATAATCCTGGTCGTCAGGTCTTTTTCTTATGGATATTGAACATATCACTTTGTTGTTTTTGGTAGCAATCTTCGTTCTGGCCGAAATCTATAGGGCGAGGAGATCTGTGAGGGGAATAGTCATCTCTATGGAGGAATCCGGTCCGCTAAATTTTTTTGGAGAATTCAGC
>DYRE01000218.1 GCA_020718965.1 Desulfomonile tiedjei | reverse complement strand
TCTGGAAGAATACCTGTCGGATAACCCGGACTCTATATGGGAAAATAGTTGGGTTCGGTTTCCAGTAAATCAGATGACTGTTCACGCCAGAAAGGTTTTTGCCCACGATCTCCTTCAGGACAAAAAGAAGGTTCTCGGCGCCTTGAGATCCGACGCTCACAAGTTCGTATATTCAGAAAATGGTCAGGAATTTGTACGCGTACCGATAAGCTACGTCATGAAGCTTGCCCTTGCCGACGCTATCAGTTCACAAAAAAAACTTCCTGAAATCATTCGTGTTACCGGAACTCGTTTAATGGATCATCTTCTCAATGATAACACCTCACCTGAAACTTTTTCGTTCCATGTAGTTCCGATTCGATCGGAACGCGGGCTGGGGAGATCACTGGCAAAGGAGACATCCAAACGATATCTCTTCACGCAACTTCTTGTCATGTACGCCAACAGGAAATTCCTGCTTGAAACTTCCGGACAAAAGGCCTTGCTATATTTTTCGCCTCATCCCCCGATTAGACAAAAGAAATTGAATGATTGCATCTCTGACTCTTTTTACAGGGAACTCTTTATGAGTCCATGTTTGAACGGCTGGGAAGCCGGTCAGAAAAAGCACGATTACATGTGCCTTTGTCACCAGGTATTGAGTCGAAGCCAGTTGAACGCTGTCGCCAAACTTAGGGAAGCGGGCATAATCACCAGGAACCTGGTGGTCCTACCGAATGTTTCAAACATAAGCCTTGCCAATAACGGTATCCACGTCAGTCTTGGCAGCGCCAGGTTGACGGATCATCTCGCGGCAAAATCGTCTCAGTTTACTGCAGCTCACGAAAAATTTCTCGGGGACCTGGTCATCAAAATCGTCGAACACTTTCTGCCTCTATTTGTTGGGACATATAGCGGGGCCCCTTACCGTCTGGGATTTTCAGATTTTCACCCGGAAAGGGTTCTCAGTTTCCTGCCACATGAGCTTGACTATACACACTTGAGAATGATCTGGAGACGGTGGAAGAAAAAGGCGGGACTAAAAATATTCGGGCAGCCTTGCACCCCTTTCGGTGTACCCATTATCGACAGGGTTCTGACTATGGTTTTCAGGCTTAAAGGCGACTTTGTTCCTGACTTTCGCCTTATCGACTATTTGATCTCCGTGATGAGCACCAACGCCAGTCCTGCTCTTGATGGAACGCTTGGAAATACCGACCGACTTAAAAAGGACCTTGCCGACCTTGGGGTCTTCGATGAAAATATGTCCCCCTATTTGCTATACCGCTTGCGGGAATTTTCCAAAATGGGATTTTCCGGATTTGAGGGTAGGCATTATAGCCTTTTCGGGAACCTGGACAATGACATGGCCAAAGCGGTAGACATGCAGATTTTGCTAACCGCCATGGCTTTCAAGCTCATACTAAACGGTAGCGTAAACCACGGCGACATTCCGGATGATCCCTTTGTTGAGAGTGAGCGCAGACAGGTTTTCTTCGGCTCTGCAATCGGTATACCCACATTTTATATCAGGATTGAGACTTCTAACCTCTTTCTAAAAAAGATACTCAACCATACTCGAGGGTTGCGCCCGAGTCGAAGATATCCTGGATATATGAGAGTCTACAATTCGGAATATCTACTCGGGCTCACGAGATTTATCCTGGATGAAGCTCCGGATCTCATCGAAATGTTTCGCCTGCAGAACACCATGGACGATTTACTGACCCGGCTGAAGAATTCAAAAGAATATTCGGCTTCGGGAATGCTGACAAGGTCCATTCTCAGCGCCGTTGGGGCTGGTAAGTCGCCGTTGAACGAGGATGCAGAAGAATTTAACACCGCTGCGGAAAGATACTATCGTACCGAACTCAAAGTGAAATATCTCTCAGAAAGCCTTGATCTGCTTGGGGAGGATATTGCGGACCTGGAGTCCGACAGGCTGCCGTCCGAAGCCCCTATTAGAGAAGCCACATTCTATACCATTAAGGACAAATCACTGAGTGAGTTTTTTGACAGCGCCCGAAGTGAAGTTCTCGGTGACAAAGCCTCCGTGCAGGTTCTGACAAAACTAATAAATCTCTTAATCATAACTGTGTGCCGTGATTGTGAAGAATCGGCCAGGATATTAAGGAGCAATTTAACTTATGGCAGTTATGCGCCACCAGTTTGTAGAACGCGAAACAGGGACAATCAAAACAGAGAAACTGTTAGGGGATAAAGCTATACGGTTCTTGTATTCCTCAGCAAGGGAGAATGCCCCCAGGCTGTTCCGGGCCGTAACAAGCGCCAGAATTTCCACGGATCTTCTGGCATTTGTAAAATTTGACGCGAAAATTGGACTGCCTACAAAAAGTTTGATTGAATCTTTTGGCGTCAAATTACGAGAATGTCTCAACCCGAATGAGTTTACAACCCTGCGCAAGGTTTTCGAACGCCGTATTAAATACTGGGATTGCCGACCAATGTCCGTGGGAGTTTCGGAGGTGGTTTCACCTGCTGATTCCAAAGTTATAGTAGGATCCTTGAACACCACGTCTGATATTTTCCTCAAAGATAAATTCTTTCATTACAAGGAACTTCTGGGTTCGGATCGCAAGCGCTGGTTTGATAGTTTCCATGCCGGTGATTTTGCCGTATTCAGACTGACTCCTGAAAAGTATCATTACAACCACACACCGGTTTCAGGAATCGTACTGGATTATTATGAAATTTCAGGTGACTACCACTCCTGCAATCCTTCTGCGGTAGTCAACATAGTAACCCCATTTTCCAAAAACAGAAGAATAGTCACTATCATTGACTCAGACGTTGCTGGTGGAACCGGCGTAGGGATTGTGGCCATGGTGGAGGTTGTCGCTCTAATGATCGGGGATATAGTCCAGGCTTACAGTGAATACCGTTATGACGACCCAACGCCGGTGACGCCCGGCATGTTTGTGCAAAAAGGAGTGCCGAAGAGTCTGTATAGGCCTGGAAGCAGTACAGATGTTCTGCTGTTTCAACGGGGCAGGATCAAGTTTTGTAGTGACCTCATGGAGAATTTACGACTGTCCGGTGTAACAAGCAGGTTCTCCGAGGGTTTTGGAAAACCTTTGGTGGAGACTGAGGTGACCGTTCGATCTACTATCGGATACGCCATCCAAAGATCAGGGCAAATTTCTGCCGGCTCGTCCGCAAACAACCAGTCGAGCCATCGGGAGATACATTTATGAGCGCGGAAGTATTCGTATCAGGCGTCGGTCTGTCATTTCTTGTTTTACTTATTTGGGCTTTTAAGACCCTGCCAAACGAGCAATGGCAGATCCTGGCCGCTGTTCCGATCACAAAAATGAGATCTCTTCATTGGAAAGGGCTAAATCTGACTTTTTATGGAGTGTTCGTATCATTGGCGACAGTTGTCGCCGTCTCTGCCTTGATTACGCTAACTTCCTCGATACTGATTCCAGTTCGAGTAACCATTCTGGTTACAGCGCTCACCCTGGTTATTGGTTTTTCCGCTTCCAAGCTTGTGGCGGCGCTGGTGGAGAAGAAACGTCATACCTTTACCGTTTCTGGCGCGTCGTTCGTTGGGATAGTTGCGATTCCCGGAATCCTGGCTACAGTGAACCATTTACTGGATCAGGGGTCCGCCCGGATTTCCGCCATCCCTTTTATTGCGGCTATGGCCATAGCCTACTCAATTGGAGAGGGATTAGGCCGTCTTGGTTGCATCAGTTTTGGGTGCTGCTACGGGAAACCCATATCCGAATGCCATCCTTACATTCAGCGACTTCTGAGCCGCGTTGCTTTTGTTTTTACTGGAAAACTTAAAAAAATAGCTTACGAAAAAGGAATGGACGGACAAAAAGTAGTTCCCATTCAGGCAATTACTTCCTGTCTGTATTTGACAACCGGGCTGGTCGCAACTTTGTTGTTCCTAAAAAACCAATATTCTATCTCACTGATACTTGTTACTGTGGTCACCCAATTATGGAGAGTCATATCCGAAACGCTGCGCTCAGATTACCGGGGGCCGGGTCACTTCACAGTTTACCAGATTCTGTCACTCGTAACCATCGGACTTGTCTTGACAATGATTTTTGCGCTTGATGGAGCGGCGGCGCCGGTGGCGAATGCGGAAGCCGGTCTCAGGTCTTTATGGGATCCCTTTGTAATACTCTTTCTCGAGTTCATAGGGCTGACAAGTTTCATTTACACAGGGAGGAGTATGGTCACAGCTTCGACCATATCTTTTCATGTAATCAAAGACAGGATTTAACGC
>DYRE01000217.1 GCA_020718965.1 Desulfomonile tiedjei | reverse complement strand
GAACCCCTCCGTCAAATCCTGTATTTCCATCCGTTATTGTACTGAAAATCCCAACCTGATCATGCATTAGGGAGTAACACATTATCGGAGTCCGGGAATGTCTCGGATGATGAATATGATCCCATGTCTGCAAGAAAAGCTCTCACCCTTTGCCCGATTGCTGATTTTCCGCAGCCCTCTTTGCAAGATGTGTTTTTTGGGCCAAAAAACGACCTGCCCCGACCTTTCGGGGTCTTGCCCCGATAGATCGGGGACATCCCTGCCTCGCAACTCGGCGGATGTTAAACAAAAAAGAAACTGATCGATGAAGCGGTCAACTCTATACTCGGAAAGGAAAAACCGGCAATTGAAATGTTATGTCACCACTCTGGCATTTGATCGCTTGAAAATGGAGTTTGATGATTCAGGATTCCGATCCTGGTCTGCTTATCTCAGGCGACGCCTCATTGGAAAAGGCACCATAATCCAACGGCCAAGAGAAGTTTTGGAAGCATTAGACCGGATTGGGGCAGAAATCGGTCGCATTGGAAACAACATCAACCAGATGACAAAGCTGGCTCACCTGATGGAAAAAGAAGGGAGGCTTAATGAGCAAACCATCAGGCAATTTGGCGAAGAACTGTGCAACTACCACCATGCTCTGAAAGAGCTATCCCTGGCCTACTACAACCTTCTCACCCGTTTTGACGACTAAAAAGCGCTTAAAATCCATGCAGAGGCATAAAACACTGTCCGCTCGAAAAACGAATTACCTGATTCGAAATACGAATTTCGAAATACCAAAGACGAGAGGCAGGAAACGAAAAACCGGATACAGGTTTCGAATTACTGGAAACGAAACACGAATGACAAATTTAGAATTACTTGGTTCGCAACACAGAATTCGGAAGACGAAAGGCAGAATTCGAAGCATAGAAAACGAGCTACAGATTCTGAAAAACAGAATTCGAGATACAAAAAACGAAAGACAGATTTCGGGAAATGAAATACGAATCACATGTCACATAACTCATAATCCATAACTCATAATCCATAACCCCATTCCAGTGATCGTCAAAATCCTATCTTCAGCCAGAAACTTCGCCGGCGTGCAGTACAACGAGTGCAAGAATGATGCAGGCAAAAGCGAGCTGCTTGTCGGACAAAATTTTAGCGCACTTGGAAATAAGTCGGAGGTAAACAGAATGGATCATATCCGGTATATGGAGGCAGTATGTGCCCTGAACCCACGGGTGACGAACCGGCAGTTTCACGCGGTGATTTCTGCGAAAGGGGTGGATTATCCATTGGATAAACTGAAAGAGATGGGCGTGTCCTTTCTCGAGAAAATGGGATATGGAAATATCCCTATTTGATTTACCATCATGGCGATACGGCAAATACCCATATCCATATCGTGTCCACACGGGTCGATAAACAAGGGCAGAAAGTAGATGATGCCTTCGAGAAGATCAGGTCACAGAAGGTGATGCAGGAGATACTATCCCTGGATCCGGCTTATGAAGCGAAAACCACGATGGAGAAAGCAATGGTTTACCGCTTTTCCACTGATGCCCAATTTGGGCTGTTGCTCGAACGCCAGGGGTATATCCCCAGGGAGAAAGAGGGGAAGATAGAGATCATCCGGTATGGGGTAGTGCAGGGGTCGGTGGATAAGGCTGCGGTACAGGAGAAGATCAGGGAATTCAGCATCGATGAAAACAGGTGCGATCAGCAGAAAGCCTGGCTCTTGAAATACACGGCTGGGAAATCCATGAACGAGGGGATCAAACTCATGAGAGAGAAATTTGGGGTGGAGTTGGTGTATCACCAAACGAAAGGACATGAAAATCCCTATGGCTATACCCTCATCGATCACAAAGACAAAACACTGTACAAGGGGTCACAGATCCTGGGGATTCGGGAATTTTTCTGGCAGGAGAACATGACGGTGGATGACATCCTTCAAAAAGCAACGCAAAACAACTGGCCTGTCAAAGAATTGGAAAAAGTGCTGAAGGAGAATGGATGGAAATTCCATAGGAATGGAACAATCCAATCGGGTTCAGAAAAGCAGCAACTATCAGCTGAATTTATCAATGCATTGCACTACCAGGAACGGAGACAACTGGCGAATAGCTTCAGCATCAACGATCCCTCCTGCAAAGTAGTGTTGGCGGATTGGCTCGGGCTTAAGAAGGACGATATTCATCCATCTTTCATCGATCAGAATGAATCGGAAGCTCATAGGGCCGTGTTGGCTTACCTGGATCAGACTAAAAAATGGGAAGAAGGCTTACTTCACTTCCAGTACGCACTCCTCAGACATGACAACCAAATCTTCCTGCTCTCCGCCACAGAACCGGCCCTGATGAACACCGACAAGTTGATGGTTAGGACGCTTTCCTATCCTGAGGACAGGATTTTGATGGTTGGCAACAAGGAGGAAGAACACTTTGATCTACATACAGCCAGAGGGTTTGGCACGAATACGCTGCAGGCCTTTCTTCAGATCCTGGCCGATTCACAACGGAATACCACGAACGATCAACAAAAACGAAAATCACTTAAACGATAAAACCTATGAACGTACTCTTCGGAAACCAAAAAGGCGGCGTGGGAAAATCCACGCTCTGCATCCTCTTAGCCAACTACCTTTCCCTTCTTCACAAAGAAGAATGCCTGATCCTCGACATGGACTTTCAGAGCAGCATCCGCTGGCTCTGGGAGAAAGACCGCGCCAACTATGACAACGCCCCGCTCTATGAAGTCCTGGTCATTGAGTTGGAGAAATTCAACGAGGTAAAAGACCAAATCAGAAACGTCCATGGCCATGTATTGATCGACCTGCCAGGCAAGATGGATGACAACCAGCTGATACCGGTATACCAGTCCGCCGACCTGGTCATCTGCCCCTTTGCTTATGATAAGATCACCTTTGAGTCCACCTTGACTTTCGCCCAGGTGGTACAACACCTGAATAAACAGGCAACCATTACCTTCATACCCAACCGACTGAAAGCCGGAGTGCGCTATGACATCAAGACCCAGGTGATCAACATCCTGAGCCGATTCGGCGAAGTGATACCGGAACTGGCCGACAAGGTGGCTTACCAGCGACTGGACACCGTATCCATACCGGAGGAAGTGGTGGAAGCGCTACAATATTCTTTTGAGCCCTTGTATGAGAAATACCTTAAAAGACCCTCCTGACCCCATGGACAAACTCGACATCAAATCGCTGACGATGGCGCTGAAAAGCACTACTGCTTCATCACCTGTGGAACAGCCGGTAAAACGGGCTGAGAAGGCAAAAGTGGCTGATAAGAAATCCCAAACCTTGATGGATATCATCAAAGAAGCGAAGGACAGAAAGGACTTCAATACCGACGCATGTGTGTACCCTAGATACGGAGGTTCATGAGGTGTTAAGTCAACTCAAGGCACGGACCGGTTTGAGGATTGGGAACCTGATGTCCAAGTTGGCCGAAGAATTTTTACAAGAACACAGGGATGAAATCATCAGTGTATTAAAACCCAAATCAAACCGCTATACCAATAAGGCATAACAACGAAGTCAAAAACACAGGGCTTGACTTTTAGGAATGCAGGAGGTATATTTCAAATTATATCACTGATAATGAGCGATATACTAACATATTCAACTAAATGGTGACAAATAAAATTGAAAGCAAGAAAAAGGAAAGTCGTCAATCGAATCAGGGTAGTGCACTAGGAAAAAATATCAATTAATATAGAACATGATTCTTTCCATAAACTTAATGTTGTCCATATTGATTTTCCTTCAGCTGTTTTTCACGGTGCTGCTGATCGCTATCACCACAGGTAAGAAACCAACTGCCACCCCGGATGGTAAGCACACATTACAACTAATTGAAATCCACACCACAGATAAGTTGGAACACAACTACAAGAAATACGCCCTCTCAACCCGCGAGCTCGAAATCCTCCTGTTGCTCAGGGAAGGCCTGCCATATAAACTTATTGGAGACAAGCTGCATATCTCCCAGCGCACCATATCTTCCCATGTCGCCAATATGTTTGAAAAGGTCAATGTCACTAATAAGATGGAGTTGGTGAATAGAATGAGTATATAGAAGGAATCGAAGATCACTTTGGACATTATGAATAGGGGGGATGCAAAATTTAGTAATAATTATTGCATATTTGAAGTATTTAACTTAAAAGTACCCATGATGTCTTGTTTGTTACATAAAAAAAACTCTAAATTTATTTCAACAATATCTGTTGCCGATTTTT
>DYRE01000216.1 GCA_020718965.1 Desulfomonile tiedjei | reverse complement strand
CATGGTTATCTTCATCTGGTTCCACAACTTCTTGACCAGTTCCACAGTCTCCCATCTCTCTTCAGGGCTCATCCCCGCCGTAGGCTCATCGAGTAAAAGCAACTTGGGTTCCAAAGCCAACGCCACAGCAATATCCAGACGTTTCTGGTTCCCATGAGCTAAAATGCCACTTTGCTGGTGTGCCTTGTCAGCCAAACCTACGCTTTCGAGAATTTCAAGAGCGCGGCTTCTGATTTGGCTTGAACCGGTCCAGGGCTTTACGAAACTTAGATTAGCTTTCAGCCTGGTAATGATCGTGACAACGACATTTTCCAACACAGTCATTCTTGGGAAGATATTGGTTCTCTGGAAGGCTCGCGCCATCCCCAGCCTTACTATGTCGAAGGGTTCCATCCCGACAATGTTTCGGCCTTCAAATATTATCTTTCCTTCATCCGGAACAAGGGCCCCGGTGATCAAATTGAAAAGTGTCGTTTTACCTGCGCCGTTAGGCCCAATAATTGCGCTCAGCTCGCCCGGTTCCACAGAGAAACTTATATCGTTGAAGACCTGGTTCCCTTCGAATGACTTGGAAAGGTTTTCAATACTCAGAATAGCGTCAGACATTTAGGGTGCACACTCCATTCCGATCACTTTTCATGACCGGGATTTCCTGAAAATATTCTGATAAAGCCCTACCAGCCCTTGGGGAGCGAAAAGAACAACAATCAAAAGCAGGACTCCCAGAACAATTGCCCATATCTCGACCATACTCCTGTGGACCTGCTGCAAAAAAATCTTGAGGAAGATTAAAATCGAGGACCCTATAGCCGGACCGGCCAGTGAGTACATGCCTCCAACCAGGCTTGCCAGTATCGGTTCGGCTGATTTGCTCCAGTGAAAAAACTCGGTCTGCGCAAATCTGTTAAGCTCACACAGCATTCCACCGGCCAAACCAGCGAAAGCGCCTGCGATGATGAAATTAAGCAACTGGTATCTTCTGACGTTTATGCCGATAAATTTGGCCCGTTCCATATTTTCCCGGATGGTTTTAATACTGAGCCCAAAAGATGAATTGACTATCATCCTGATAACCAGGAAGCAGATCACAAAGATTATGAGGCAAAGCCAGTAGTAGTTAATCGGTCCTAAAATTTCCGGCCTTGGGACCCCGTGAAGACCGTCATCTCCACCAGTAAAAGTGTACCATTGAAAAACTATCATGAACAGGAGTTGCCCGAACGCAAGAGTGAGAATCGAGAAATACAAACCAAGAAGACGCACACAAAACCATCCCACAATTGCAGCGGTTATTGCAGCCACTAAAGGCGCTGCGACCAGGGCCAGATACAACGGGAAATTAGCTTTCTTCATGAGAAGCGCCACAGTATAAGCCCCAACGCCGAAAAAAGCGGCATGGCCAAAACTAACCATGCCTCCAAACCCGAGGATGAGGTTCAGGCTCATGGCGAACAGAGCCATAATAATCATTTCGGTGCATACCCAGATCCAGTATTCACCAGTCTTACCAAGCTGACCCAAGAAAATTGGAAGAAGAAACAGAATTACTGTCACAGTAATTCCGGCAATCCACCCGGTACGAGATGATGACGTCATACCATCCATTGTGTAATTCAGCCTTTTCCTGATTTATCGTTCAGGTTTTCCAAAAAAGCCCCACGGTCTGACGACTAGAACCAGCGCCATCAACGCATAAGGGAAAACCAGGGCCCACCGTCCTAAAGGCAATTGGAAAAAGGTAAGACCTGTCCCTATAATCAAAGAGCCTAAAAGAGCCCCGCCCACACTACCTAGTCCGCCGATCACAACAACCGCAAAGCACTCGATAATCGTCTGCATTCCCATACCAAGATCGATATTCGAAAGACCGGCCGTAAGAACACCACCGAAACCAGCGAGCCAACACCCCAACATAAAGGTGGAAGTCATAACCCATGACACATTAACTCCCAGAGCGCCCAATGTGTCTGGATATGATACGGCGGCCCTGATTATGTTACCCGTCCGAGTCCTGTACAGCAGGAACCAGAGCCCTAGAGCTATCAGCGGTCCTACTAACAGAATAAAAACGTTATACGAGGGTAGAGCCATACCAAAAATGTCTACCGAACCCGCAAGCAGCTCGGGTCTTGTAACACTTCGAGGCTCACCTCCCCAAATAACCCTGACAAGGTCATCAAGAATGAGGACAAGCGCATAGGTCAGGAGCAATTGAAGAAGATGCTCCTGACGATAAACCCGACGGAAGAGAGAAACTTCGAGGACAAATCCAATTAATGCGATCGCTGGAGGCACTACCATAAGGAGAATCAGGAATCCCAGAAGAGACTCTCCCGCCAAAACAGTAGACAATGAGTAGGCCAGAAAAGCCCCTATCATATAGAGTGAACCGTGAGCGAAGTTGATTACCCTGAGGACACCGAACACAAGTGATAGTCCTGAAGCGATTATGAAAAGGAGCATCCCTTGGCATAGTCCATTGATCAACATAAAAACAAATAGTTGCCACGTCATGGTTATTGTCCACGCAACGAAACAGGATCAGCGCATAGTCGCGTGGGGGTGGTTCAGCGCCTGGGACCAACAAACCCGAACAAAGAACCACTCCCCGGAATCAAAACTATTTTTGCTCCGATTGAAGTTTCTTGACTTCCTCCACGGATAGCCAGACTTCTTCGGCCGGTACTGCCTGCACATCTTTCATGATCAGGAATTCTTTGAAGTCTGGTGACTTGGCTGTAACACCAGAGTATATGCCGACATTAGCCATGTGATCTTCTGCTCGGATGTATCGCTCGCCTCGCAGTGAGTTAAACTTTAGTCCGCCCAGGACCTTGACCATCTGTTCAGATTCCGTGCTATCGGCTTTTTTCATTGCCTCAGTCAGCGCAATCATACCGTCATAGGCCATTATTGCCCAGTCAGCAGGCCATTCTTTGTACTTCTCATAGTATTTCTTGACGAAAGCCTTCATTTGAGGCGTATCGATCGCATAAAATGGAGCACGGGCATATCCTGTGAGGCCTTCCGGCATGTCAGAACCGGTCGCCCGAAGCATATCAAGGTCAAAAAGAGAACTTACCGGCGCTTCTTTGAAAACCCCATAAGGTTTTGCCTGCTTGATAAAAGCGCTCAACTGTCCGCCCCAGAACGCGGCGTCTATCGCCTCCGGTTTTTTGGCCATGAGCGTAGGTATAAAGGTCGAAAAATTGGACTCGCCCAATTTCACCCAAACGGTATCAAGGATCACAACATCCGGGCGACGCTTAGCCATTTCCGACTTAAAACTATTCAACTGGTCGTGTCCGTAGGCATAATCCGGCCCAATAAGGCTGTATTTCTTGAAGGGTTTCTTGGACAGCACCACGGCCATGCCCCGACCCTCGATTCCAGTATTAGGAACGACCTGGAACATATACGGCTGGAATGCTGTTGTGGTGAGAGCTTCCGCATTCGATGTGTGAAAGAAAATGATCTTCTTGAACTCCTTGGCCACTTTAGTTGCTGCCAGGGCTACAGCGCTACTGGTCGGTCCGATTAGAAATTCACATTTTTCGCTAAGAATAAGTTCCCTGGCCTGGTTTGCCCCAATGTCAGGTTTTAGCTGCGAATCACGAACTACAAGTTCGAGCTTTTTCCCTTTTATCCCGCCAGCCGCATTGATCTCTTCAATAAACATGTCGAGACCAGCTTTCTGGGACTTGTAAAATGGCGCCCCAATACCCGAAACATCCGCTATAAAGCCAAGCTTTATGACATCAGCGGCTGATGCGTTGGAACTGACTAGCAGTGTGGCTGAAAACAAAATCAACACCAACGCTAATAAAACCTTGAATTTACCTCGTTCCATGTGATCCCCTCCAAGCTTTAAAGATTTTTGGGTCCTTACCCGTTTGTGTTGAAACTGAACTAAAACACTTTTCGCTACCATGGTAATCCGTTAATGATGAGACATTGTCAGTAAGTTAATACCATGCCCCCATCGAAGAGAAGATCTCCACCTACCAGATATTTTGAGAATCTGGAGAAGCCGAAAAGAAAAAGATTTCCAACATCTATGGGAGACATCATCTCTTTGACACGGGACTTTCCCATCATGACATCCCGAACAACCTCTTCATGCGTGATTCCCCTTTGTTCCGCCTGGGCTGGTATCTGTTTCAGGGCTAAACCGGTTTTCACAAATCCTGTGCTGACGGTAAAAGACCTTATCTTCCCCTCGCCTTCAGCCGAAATGGACTGAGCCAATGCCCTTAGACCAAAT
>DYRE01000011.1:15444-18087 GCA_020718965.1 Desulfomonile tiedjei | reverse complement strand
AAACATTATGCTGAAATCGTAAATAAAAAACATTTACTTAGAAAAATTATTGAGGCAGGAACAGATATTGCCGAACTAGGATTCAAAGAAGATGTAGAAGATGTTTTTGAAATACTTGATAAAGCAGAAAAAAGAATGATGGGTATAAATGATAGTACTGGGGGTCATGCTATCAAATCCCTAAAAGAGAGTTTACCAGAAGCTTGGGAGCGTTTAGAAAAATTACACGAGAACAAGGGTGAGCTCCGAGGGGTCTCTACTGGTTTCCATGATCTCGATCAATACTTATCAGGACTTCAAAAATCTGATTTAATTATTATAGCTGCAAGACCTTCTATGGGTAAAACTACTCTTGCTCTAGATATCGCCCGACAAGCAGCCCTCAAACAAGGAACTCCAACAATTATCTTTTCACTTGAAATGAGTAAGGAGCAAATTGCGCTCAGAATACTCTGCGCAAAGGCCAAGGTTAACCTGAAGAGCCTTAGAACCGGCTATCTTACTCCTGATGACTGGGGGAGGTTAACCCTGGCAGTGGGAAACATCTCGGATTCCCCGCTATATGTCGATGATACGCCTGCAATAAGCACACTGGAAATTCGGGCCAAGGCACGCAGGTTAAAAAAGGAAAAGGATCTTGGGTTAATCATTGTTGACTATCTACAGCTCATGAAAGGCCCAGGAAGAGGTGAATCCAGAGAAAAGGAGATATCGGAAATCTCCCGGTCTTTGAAGGCGTTAGCTAAAGAACTCAACATTCCGGTAATTGCTCTGTCCCAATTGAACAGAAAGGTTGAGGAGCGCCCCAACAAACGCCCCCAGCTTGCGGACCTAAGGGAATCCGGCGCTATTGAACAGGATGCTGACGTTATTATTTTCATTTACAGGGATGAAGTTTACAACAAGAGTGAGGACAATCCTAAAAAAGGCGAGGCTGAAATCATCATCGGAAAACAGCGTAACGGCCCCATTGGCATGATCACAGCCCATTTCGACGCCAAGTATTCCACTTTCAGGCCATATTCATCTCGAGATGACGTTCCGGTCGATGATTCCGCGATCTTATCAAATATCTGAAGATCCTCATTCGATAGGCGGTTCCTTAACAACCCTTTTCGGCGTCGGTGTCGGCGTTAGCTGGCCCGTCATTCAGCATCAGCACAGACTGGGCTTCGCTTAGTGGCAATTCCTGGACGTCTTTTAGTTTCCTACCGATTACCCGGGTTCGAGTTTGCGCTTTTTCAATTTGTTTGGACGCGCTTTCCAGCTTGTCTTTGACCTTGTCGAGAATTCCTCCGTATTGGGCCCACTCGGTCTTGATGGCGGACAACAAATTCCATACTTCGCTTGACCGCCTTTGAATGGCTAGTGTCCGAAAACCCATCTGGAGACTGTTCAACAGGGACCACAGTGTCGTCGGGCCGGCGATCAAAACCCTGCATTCCCTTTGAATGTATTCGGCTAAACCGTTACGTCTGATCACCTCAGCGAACAATCCCTCGGTAGGAAGGAAGAGTATGCCGAAGTCCGTTGTCTTGGGAGGGTTCAAATATTTGCGGGAAATGTCGTTGGCGCATTGTTTTATACGGATCTCCAATTGTTTTGCCGCAGATTCGGATGCTACAGCGTCCGCGTTCTCCTGGGCCTCGATAAGTCGCTGGTAGTCCTCGACCGGAAACTTTGCGTCAATAGGCAACCATACTACTTCGCTTAGATCTTCATTTCTCCCCGGAAGCTTGATGGCGAATTCCACCCTCTCACCGCCGTCTTTGGTCCCAACATTTTTTGCGTACTGATCTGGAGCCATCGCCTGTTCCAACAAAACCCCAAGCTGAACTTCACCCCAGGTTCCACGCGTCTTTATATTCGTGAGGACTTTCTTCAGGTCTCCCACACCGGTGGCAAGAAGCTGCATCTCACCAAGCCCTTTGTGGACTTGCTCCAGCCTTTCGCTGACTTGCTTGAACGACTCGCCGAGTCTCTTTTCCAGGGTCCCTTGAAGCTTCTCATCTACCGTGGACCGCATCTGATCCAGTTGTTTGTTGTTATCTTGCTGTATAGATTGAAGTTTATCCTGCACCGCAGCCTTGAGTTCGTCGAGCTTCTTCTGGTTTGACTCTGTCAGACCTGTCAATTGCCTCGAGAACAAATCCATCTGCTTCTGTTGAGAATCAGCCATACCGGTCATTCCCCTGAGCATCGAATCATTGAGGTTCTTCAGGGATCCGCCAACATCTTCTCGCATAGCCTTGGCAGCCGCTGCATTTTCATTCTGGATCTGCTTCAAACGATCATCGATAGCATTCCTCTGGGCTTCGAGTTTGGCTTCTGTGGCATTGGTAAGTTTCGCAAGCTGATCCAGGACATCACTAAGCTGATTGCGCTGATTCAATCCTATATCGTTGAGTGTCCTCACCAAAGTCTCATTAAAGTCTTTCAGGGATACGCCGACTTCCTCACGGGCTTTGTGAGAGGCAGTGGAAAATTCCTCGCGCATTTGGTCGAGTTTATTTCCACTATTGTCTTGCATGGATGTGAGTCGGAGTTCAATCGTTTCACGCATGACGGCAAGTTTTTCATCATTGGTCTGGGTGAGTTTGTCGAGTCGATCCGAAAAAACATCCAGATATGTCTTTTGGGAAT
>DYRE01000011.1:0-15344 GCA_020718965.1 Desulfomonile tiedjei | reverse complement strand
CCCTTACCGCCCTTTCCAGTCTTTCGTAAGATTTTTCTATGGATTGCAAGGCCTGTTCAACCGGACCAAGGTCGATGGACGTTTTACGTAAAATTTGGACAATCTGAAGGATGATTGTCACTCCCAACAACGCTATGACTACAAAAAGTGTGAGATTCTCCATTGTTTTTTGACCATTTCCTCCGTATCAACAGAGACGGATTATCTTTTCAGTTCGGGTAATATCACACGAACGTAGTCAATTGGAATCAGACGGTAGAAGATTCTATAATCTGACGTCAAGATAGAGTTCAAATCCCATAATGGGGGCTATGGTTCTGTAGGGGTTCGTTCCGAAGTTGTTGTTTGAGGTTGGGGGTTCCGAGTCCCAGCCTGGAACAGATTTGTCGATGCAGGCGTAATTGAACCACTTGCCAGGCTGCCAATAAGCCCCCCGAGCATAAATCCGCCAGTTTTCGAGCAGTTTCCAAGCAATTCCTACATTGAATTCCCAACCAAGGTCATCATCTGGGACTGATGGGACGGGTGAGTTGAAACTTCCTCTGTTTCTGAAATTCAAGGATCCGAATTTAGTGGGGTCAGTGGCTGGGTCTGTGGGGTCCGGCCTAACGTAACCCCAACTGTATCCGTTCGAGGATCGGTTGGCCTTCATGACGCATCCAAATATGTTCAGGTTACTTGCGATCATGCGGTCAAATCGAACTGCGGCGACATTTGAAGCTGACATGTCACGATAGGAATCCACACCGGCCATGTAATATTTCCCCATTAGTATTGAGTATGGGTAGAATACCCCGTAGGCGCTTCGCTCAGCATCCTGAATGTAAGGCTGCCGATCAATGAGGACTCCGTGCCGCCTGTCAGGGCCCGGCATGTGGGCCAGGAGAAAACTTAGCCTGTTGGGACCCGACAAGGCGCCGAATTCCATCATATAACGCCACGACTCCGTATACGGCGGGAGAAAATACTTCTCGGAATCACCAGGAAGGGGTACCGGAGGATTCATTCTGTATTGTTCCGGTGTGGGAAGCGTATCATTCATTGAGGGCTCATAATTTATCGCCCGATAATACCAATCAGCTTCCGTGTTTAAGAAGAAACGACCATTGTTGTATTTCAGATATATCCAGCCCTCGGTAGCCATGGTGGAGCGAGGCGGAAAAGCGCTCCTTTCAGAAACCGTTTTTAATGCCTCCGGTCCTTCATGAAAGGCGAAATAGAAACCTCCTGCGCCGGTTTCAACCGGACCAGCCGAGTATTTTATATATCCCAACACATGAATTGATCTAGCCGCGTTCTGATCCTCTATGTTCCAGTAACGTGTCGAACCTAAACGCCATGGATAAAAACCCGCTCCTATCGTAAAAGGTCCCCAGAAACTCTCCAACTGAAAAATGTCCACAGTTCTACGTCCACTTTCAAAGATGTCTTCCGCCGTGTCCGCGCTGCTGAACTGTAGACCGCAACCCTGCTGAAAACCCCGGCGTCCGTAATAGATGTTCCCTAATGGGCTTTTTACCATGACCCATAACCGGGTCCATCTTCCATAAGAAATAGATGTCTCAAGGTCTGGATTCTCAATAGCGGCCCAATCGGTCGTCAGATCGGAGTTTATCCTGTACGTCCCTTGAATTGACACCGCTTGGTTAAGTTTCAGTGTCGTGAAAATAGCAAAGCGGGTGAACGAGGTCATGGCAGTGGTTCCGGATATCATCTTCCTCTGGAACCATCCGTTTAACGGGGCCAGGTCACCTGGCGACCTCATATCTACGTTGAAAGGGCCAAAAAAACCGTCAGAGCCTGCCTGGGAAGCATAAACATATCGAAAGGTTAACAGGGCTGAATCAACTTTGAATTCCCAAGCTTCACACTGGACCGGAGCGCCCAGAAGCGCAAGAATCACCAGGAATGTGAGGAATTCGAATCGGAGTTTCATAAAACTATCAAAACTTCTTTGCAGCTTCTGTCAAAAGCGCCTGAGTCTCCGGACTGAACCAGCGCTCCAGAAACTCTTCATTCTTCGCCCTGAAATTTTTTTCGTAACTGGATCGTATGGCTTCTACACGGTTGGCTTTGGAGGCCTGGAAAGCTTTGGTTGGAAGTTTGGCCAAACTGGCAACAATTTCGAGAGCTTTTTTTTCAACATTGGGTTTAGGAAAAATTGAGTTAACAACCCCCTTTTTGTGGGCATCCGATGAATCTACAAACTCGCCCCGGTAAATCATTTCAGAGGCAAAAACGTCTCCAGCTATCCGGCGAAGTATCAAATCGGCCAGGTAAGGAACCGGCACTCCCAACTTGATTTCATTCAAACCTATTAAAACCTTCCCAGAGGCAGCCACACGGTAATCGCAAGCCAGTAGGAGAATGGTTCCTCCAGCTATTGCGTGAGCCTTTATCGCAGCGACTGTGGGCACTGGAAGCGTCAGGATATCGAAAACAACCTGGTTGAAAACATAGAAGAATTCCGTCATTCCTGATCTGTCCAGTAGCAGCAGTTTGGGCAGATCGAAGCCCATAGAAAAGAATTTCTCTCCGCCGGCAAGGACCATGCCCGCCTTGTCCTTTTTAACCTGAGCTATGACTCTGGATAGCTCCTCCGCCAGATCAGGGCTGATTGCATTGGTTACCCCATTTTGGAGCCTTACAATTGCGAGGTCTTCTTTGCTTTCAACTGTTACAAGCGACAAGGCCTTCTCCTATTCCGAATCAGGGAAAACTTCCGGGCGTTCTGATCTGGAGACTTAGGCCCGAGCCAGGTATGTAGAAATAAGATGATCAAGAACCATGTGGATGTCTTCAACTGGACCATATTCTCCCTTGTCGGACTTAACGTGGATAACTAATTTGGCCTTGTTTGCCATGACACCACCATCAAAACCCACAATGGCAACAGATGTCGCATGGTTCAGGTTGGCGTAATCCATTGCATTGACAGCGTTTGGTGAATTACCGCTTGCGGAAATCCCTACTACTACATCTCCGGGTTGCATCAAGTTTCGCAATTGGCCTGTAAAAATGTTCTCATAGCCTATATCATTTCCAAGACATGTCACATATGCCATGTTTGAGGCTAGACTGATCGCTCTGAAAGGTTTCTTACCCTCAGGGGAGGCGCACACACCCATGTCGTTAGCAAAGTGGCAAGCAGTCGCGGCGCTCCCGCCGTTTCCCAGAAAAAATATCGTCGCTCCCCTTTCCCTGGCGTCAATAAACAGCTCAATTACCTTTTCAATTTCCTGATTATTCAAATTGTTCAGCAGATCTATTAGCCGTTTAATGTAATCGCCAGCGTAAGTTACCGGCGACTGACATACGTCATTATTGGTTTTCATGAAGACCCCCAACGATTCACAATTGTTGTGGAATAACCTAGTTTATTTGGAAGTGTCTGACAACACGCTTTTTACTTTCTCTACAGAAAAATCTTGAATTAATTGAGTCGCTGTTCTATTAAATAAGGGCTGAATCGAATTCCAAGAGAAAGTGCCGTTTACCCCAACCCAAGTGTTTCGCCAACAAGGTGTTTTGTTGTCAGGCCTGTCATACAGTGATTTTGTTAGGTTTGATCGTTTCGTTGACTTCTGTTCATTATTGAGTCCTTTCTTTATCTAATTACTAAGAATTATTAGATGTTTTCTTGACTTGGAATCGCTCCACCAAGGAGGATAAAGTGGACATAATCCCTCAGATTCTTGTCAGCGGAATAGCGGCCGGCGGTGTTTACGGTCTGATAGCGCTTGGTTTTGTCCTTATTTATAAGGCTACCAGCGTGCTGAACCTTGCTACAGGGGAATTTATGACACTAGGGGCGTTCGTTTGCCTTACTGTGCTGATTGAACTGTCCGCGCCTTTTGGTATTGCTCTTCTGATCACTGTGGCTTTTGCGGCCTGCCTGGGCGCGCTTACAGAAAAGATTATACTGAGACCATTGATTGGAGAACCGATCATATCGGTTATCATGGTTACGATAGGCCTGGCAAGCGTCCTCAAGGGGCTGACACACATGGTTTGGACCCCCCAGTTCAGGTCTTTTCCACCTGTTTTTCCCCCTCAACCACTAGACCTTGGGTTTGCAATAGTACCTTCAGGACTATTGTGGGGCTTCATCTTCGCAGTAATTTGCACAGTCATTTTCACCATCATTTTTAGATACACGCGGACCGGATTGGCAATGAGGGCAACCGCAGCCAATCAGCAGGCTGCGCTTTCAATGGGAATCAGCGTGAAGAGGATTTTTGCCCTCTCCTGGAGTTTCGCGGCTATTACAGCCGCATTGGGCGGCATAATTATCGCCAATATAAGTGGCGTTAGCATACATCTGGGAAATATCGGTTTAAAAGTCCTTTCGGTGATCATTCTTGGCGGACTGGATAGCATTATCGGGGCAATTATCGGAGGATTCATAATAGGAATACTGGAGAACTTCGCCGGTGTTTATCTTGACTCCTATTTTGGTGGTGGCGTCAAGGAAGTCGCCCCTTTTATAATATTGGTTATTATAATCATGATAAGACCATACGGTATCTTTGGTAAACCTTTGATAGAACGAGTCTGATCATTGCGCTCCTTTGCGCTTGGAGTCAGGTATGCGGTGCGGCGATCTTAAAGAATCCTATCTTGAAGACGAAAAGATTTTCCAGAGTCTGTTTGTAAAGATTTGCCTGGGAACTTTCCTGGCGATCCTTCTGATAGTCCCGTTTGTGGCAAGCCCCTACGTCCTTTACATAATGAATCTGATAGGTTTTTCTATTATTGGAGCTGTCGGGTTGAATTTGTTGACTGGATTCACGGGACAAATTTCCTTGGGGCACGCCGCTTTTGTTGGAGTCGGCGGTTATACGACGGCAATTCTTATAACTCGACTGGGTTTTCCTTTCTGGGTTGCTTTGCCGTGCGCAGGATTCGTTTCGGCTGGAATGGGATTGATCATAGGCATTCCGTCTCTCAGGGTTAAGGGTCTCTATTTGTGTATCACTACACTTGCGGCCCAGTTCATTCTGGAATTCGTATTCGTGCACTGGGAATCAATGACCAGAGGCATTCGCGGGATTAATGTGCCTTCTCCCAGTCTGGGAAACTTCGAATTCAACTCTGAGAAAAGTTATTATTTTATTACGCTGATAATTGTTATTCTGGTAGTGGGCTTTGCGAGAAACCTCGTCAGAACGAAATGGGGTAGAGCTTTTGTGGCAATCAGGGATCGCGATCTTTCCGCCGAAATAATCGGCATAAACCTGTTTCGCTATAAATTGGCGGCATTTGCCATAAGCTCTTTCTTTGCGGGGATTGCGGGCGGCCTATGGGTTGGTTTCATAAAGGTGGTCACTCCTGAGCATTTTCCATTCTCTCTGTCCATACAATATCTTGCCATGGTCATTGTAGGAGGTTTGGGAAGTATTCTGGGTTCGATATTCGGCGCGATTTTTATGACGCTGACACCTGAATTACTTAATATTTTGGTAGGTTCTGGCAAAGAAATATTTCCAGGCTTGGACCAGTTTTTCATACCATTGAAAGACATTATCTTTGGGGCGCTAATTGTGGCGTTCCTGGTCTTCGAACCACACGGATTGGCGGAAATATGGCATCGAATAAAGAATTTTTTCACCCTTTGGCCTTTTTCATATTGAATCTGGGACGCTGAACACCATTGCAACCGGACATGAAAACGCTGTTAAGCCATTAAAGTGGCTGTTATGTGGTCAAAATTAATGTTGATGGTTTGTCAGGGCTTCTCAAATTTAACCTTACAACTGAGGAAGGAGAGCAACGAATGAAGATCAGACAACTTTGTGTTTCAGCAATTATTCTGGCCGTTTTGGTTCTGTTTTCCGGCATGGTTTGGGCCCAGGAAGAAATCAGGGTCGGAGCTGTTCAGCCAATTACGGGCCGCTTTGCGTTCGCAGGAGTAAACATTAACGCAGGGCTCGAAGACGCCTTGATGATGGCCAATGAGGAAGGTGGAATCAATGGCAAGAAGATCAAATACATCATGGAGGATGGACAATACCAGTTGGATGTCGCAATAGCCGCATTCAAGAGGATAATGACCAGAGACAACCCTCTCGTGATGTACGGGGAGAGCACTGGTCTGGGTAAAGCAATGTCTCCGGACATAAAGAATAAACTCAAGATTCTCTACAGCTCGACATCTTTTTCCAGTGAACTGGCCAACCCCTCCGATAACCCTTACATATTCGTGCCTGGTCCCACATACGCAGATATGTTCGGCGTCCTTCTCAAATACATAGCCAAAGAGAAGCCGAAGGCGAAAGTCGCGTTTTTCTACAGCGACACAGAGTTTGGGAAAGACCCTATCGAAGCTGCCCGGGGCATAGCTAAGTCACTGGGTCTTGAGGTGGTGGCAGAAGAAGTTGCGCAAGTGGGTGCGGTTGATGTCACTAGCCAAGTCCTTGATCTGAAACGCAAGAACCCTGATTTTGTAATTTTCCAGGGCTTCGTTGTCGCACCTATCCCGTCGGTAATAAAACAGTGCAGGGATTTTGGCATGAAGACCCAGTTCATGGGAACTTTCTGGGGCGCATCCAAAATGGTATTGGAAAATCTAGGACCTGTTGCGGAAGGATATCTAGCGGTCAACCCTTACATGTACTGGTGGAATGACGACGTTCCCATGATCAAAAAGATCAAGGCGTACACTGCGAAGACTCACCCCAAGGTTACCTACAGAGACAATTCTTATATGCAGGGTTTCATGACGGGGTTAATCTTTGTTGAATGCTTAAAACGCGCCGACAAGGCAGGAGAGCTTAATGGCCCGGGTCTGGTAAAGGCGCTTCAGTCTCTCAAGAATTTTGACACTGGTGGCCTTTCAGCTCCATTTACGGTCAAGGACAACAAATTCCCGGTAGCCAGAGTTTGGAAGGCAAATGTAGAAAAGAAAATATTCGAACCGGCCTCCGACTGGATCACGGTAGAGTAGGATACCGATGACACTGACCTTACCCGGACTCCTGGCGCAAAACGCTGAAAAACTTGGTAACTCCAGGGTCGCCCTGCGCGAAAAGGAGTTCGGGATCTGGCAGTCTGTCACATGGTCCGAATATTTTGATAACGTGAGGAAAACTGCTCTAGGTCTACTGGAAATAGGATACGAGCTTGGAGACAAGATGGCTATCCTGGGAGATAACCGCCCAGAATGGCTCTACTGTGAACTGGCTATCCAGTCCCTTGGCGGAGCTGCAATCGGGATATTTCCTGATAGCCACGTTACCCAGATCAAATACATCCTTAATCATTCTGATGCCGTCTTTCTTGTAGTGGAGGATCAGGAGCAAGCCGACAAATTTCTTGAAATTCGGGATGAATGTCCCCACATCAGGAAGGTCATCGTCGATGACCCCACCGGCATGCGTGATTACGACTGGGCAACGTTTGTTCGTCTGTCGGACGTCCTGGAAATGGGTTTAAAACGCGGCGCTAAAACCAATGAGGAATTTGAGAACAAGCTCTCTCAGATTACTGAAGATACCATAGCCCTCATAGCATATACCTCCGGAACTACAGGCCTCCCCAAAGGGGCCATGCTAACCCATCGTAACATGGTTAGGATGGCCCAGAGCCAGGATTCAATTGATCCAGCCTATCCTGCTGACAACCACGTTTCTTTTCTACCCCTACCATGGATTGGTGAACAGATGACGGCCGTTTCATGGAACCTTCTAAAAGGATTTACGGTAAATTTCCCCGAGAAACCTGAGACAGTCGCCGAAAACATCAGAGAGGTGGGTCCCAACATACTTTTTGCGCCGCCTAGATTCTGGGAAAAAATCTGTTCTGACATCCAGGTGAAGATTCTGGACGCTGTTTGGATCAAGAGGTGGTTCTACAAGCTATGCATGCCAGTTGGATTCAGGATGGCAGAATGCCGGCTGGCCAACAAAAAGCCATCATTGGCTTTAAAATTATCTTACAACGTGGCTTACCTGTGCATGTTTCGATCCCTGAAAAATTATCTCGGATTGGGACACCTGCGAAATGTCTACACGGGTGGAGCAGCCTTAGGCCCTGAGATATTCAACCTTTTTCAGGCATTGGGAGTTAACATTAAACAGCTATATGGCCAGACGGAAACTTCAGGTATAAGCGTAGGCCACAGAAATGGAGAGATTAAGCTGAGCACTGTCGGCAGACCGATACCGGGTGTTGAAATAAAAATCTCTGACACCGGAGAAATTCTCACTCATGGAGACACTGTTTTTGTTGGGTACTACAAAGATGAAGAAGCAACTAGAAGGACTCTAATAGATGGTTGGCTCCACTCGGGGGATCACGGCCTACTCGATGAAGATGGTCACTTAATTGTCGTGGACCGGATGAAGGACGTCATGCAGTTGGCTGATGGTTCAAAGTTTTCGCCTCAACTTATAGAAAATAAACTCAAATTTAGCATTTACATATCTGAAGCTGTCGTAGTTGGGAAAGACCAGCCGTTTGTCGCCGCTATGGTTAACATCGACATGAACAATGTTGGTAAATGGGCCGAAAGCAACAAGATGACTTACACGACTTACACTGATCTGTCTCAAAAGCCTGAGGTATATGAGCTAATAGCCCGGGAAATCTCCGCCATTAACAAATCATTGCCAAAAGCGGCATGGGTAAGAAAATTCGTCAACTTGCACAAGGAACTGGATGCGGACGATGATGAAATGACTCGAACCAGAAAGGTTAGACGATCCGTAGTGGAAGAGCGCTATTCCATGCTCATTGACGCGCTCTATGGAGATAGGGATATCCTGGATGTGTCTTCAGACATAAAATATCGCGATGGTAAGGGTTTTCGTATGCAGACATCCGTTCAAATCAAGACAGTTCCGGATCCAAAATCCTAAAAGGGGGAATGAATGATGATCAGCTCTATCCCGGCTGCCAAGAATTCTCCCATGCTCCAACTTGAAGGCTTATTCCTCAAGTTTGGCGGTGTGCTCGTTCTATCGGACGTGTCACTGGAGGTTTACGACGGAGAAATTTTCTCCATTATAGGACCCAACGGAGCTGGCAAAACATGCTTGTTGAACTGTGTGAACAGATTCTATCACCCGGAGAAGGGAAAGATACTATTTCAGGGACGAGACATAACGCACGCAAAGACACACGAAATCGCATCACTGGGAATTGCCCGGACTTTTCAAAATGTTGAACTTTTCAAGGGGATGACAGTCATCGACAACATTAAACTGGGACATCATGTTCACCTGAACACAGGCATTCTCTCAGCCGGTTATTATTTTGGAAACGCCCGAAGAACTGAACTCAAGCTTAGGAAAGAGATTGAAGAAACAATTATAGACCTTTTGGAGATAGAAAGTATTCGTAAGAAAAGAGTTGGTACGCTTCCCTACGGACTACAGAAGAGGGTCGAACTTGCCCGCGCTCTAGCCATGAAGCCTAAGCTGCTTCTTCTGGACGAGCCTGTCACAGGAATGAATCTTGAAGAAACTGAGGATATGGCAAGATTCATCCTGGATATTCATGAAGAATGGGGCGTCACCATAATATTAATTGAACATGACATGGGTGTTGTCATGGATATTTCCAACCGTGTATGCGTCCTGGATTTTGGCGTCAAGATAGCAGAAGGAGAACCTGAAGATATAAGAACAAATGAAAGGGTAATCAGCGCTTATCTTGGAACAAAAGACCTTGCCTATTCCAGGCTCGGGGGCTAAAGCAAATGGCTCCTTTACTCGAAGTCAACAACCTGGAAGTGACATATAATCAGGTCATTCTTGTACTCAAAGGCATGTCTCTCAATGTGGACGAAGGACGTATCGTAACTATACTCGGTAACAATGGCGCAGGTAAAAGCACTACCCTAAAGGCTATATCCGGATTGTTAAAATCGGAAAACGGCGAAATTACCGACGGGACCGTATCTTTTAAAAGTGAGCGCATAGACAGAATGGATCCTGAAAAGATTGTTAGAAAAGGCGTTTTTCAGGTCATGGAAGGACGAAAGGCATTTGAAGACCTTACTGTAGAGGAAAACCTCCTGGTTGCGGCTCATACCATTAGAGACAGGAAACAGATCAAACTCGACATAGAAAGGGTGTATCATTATTTCCCCAGGCTGACCCAAAGAACAAAAGTGGCCGCAGGCTATATCAGTGGAGGAGAACAGCAGATGCTGGTAATTGGGCGTGGTATGATGTCCCATCCCAAGCTGTTACTTCTCGATGAACCCTCAATGGGCCTCAGCCCTATGTTGGTAGGAGAAATCTTTGAAATTATCCAGCGCATCAATCGCAGGGAAGCGGTAACCATTTTACTGGTAGAACAGAATGCTCATATGGCTTTGAGCATTGCTGATCACGGGTACGTCATGGAAAATGGTCGCATAGTCCTAGATGACACCGTAGAAAAGCTCAGGGAAAATGAAGACATTAAGGAATTTTATCTTGGGCTCACAGAGCATGGCGCACGAAAGAGTTACCGCAATGTGAAGCACTACAGAAGAAGGAAGCGTTGGTTGACTTGATTCGACTCTCGAACTTCAAAGTCTGGTACAGGATGAACTTTCGCATCGTAGTTTTGTTTAGACACGGATTGTAAAATTTTAAAGGGCTATATTAATGCTTAAGGTCAATCCCGAATACATGAGCAAGATAATGCAGGCTACTAATGCTTGCCCGTATTTCAGGCTTCAGAATATGCGTCTGCTGAATTTTGACAATGGAATTTCCAACCTTGAGATCGATGTCGATCCGGGAAAACATTATCAGCCATTCGGCATCACCCACGGTGGCGTGGTTTGCTCGATCATAGACGCTGCGGCCTTTTGGGCCGTATACGGGCAGGCTCCTGAAAATGTGGGGATGACTTCGGTAGACCTGAAGTTGAACTATCTTGCTCCGGCCAGTGGATTGAAACTGATAGCCCAAGGAAAGATGATCAAGCTTGGGAAAACACTCGGGTATGGTCAGGCGGAAGTCCTCGATGAAAACGGGAGAATCCTGGCCTCGGGGTCGTCCACGTTGATGGTGATCCCGGGTCTTCCTTTCAGATACGCTGGGGAACTTCCTCCAAAGTTCCTGTAAAAAAGGCTGTTTCAAATGTCTATCTGTTACCGGGCCTTGAATCGAGCTTACGCCTTGACTAAATAGGTAATTTTCTGCTATTTTTGTAAAAGTATGGCTCTGTAGTCCCCGATGAGATCGCCATGCGTCATTAACTAGCGGCGCTGGTTCTCCGGTGAGGGCGACCTGGAGTTACTGAACCCGTCAGGTCTGGAAGGAAGCAGCGGAAGTAATCTCGGGGGTCGGCCCTCTCCAGAGGGTCGGCGCTTTTTATTTTATCTCTATGGACTCTTTTTAAAATATGCCCGCTTATTTGGTACTTGCGCGTAAATATAGGCCGACGACATTCACTGAAGTGGTTGGGCAGGACCATGTCATTACGACTCTCAAGAATGCGATATTATCAGGCAGAGTGGCCCACGCCTTTCTTTTCTGCGGTGTAAGGGGTGTTGGGAAAACAACTGTCGCCAGGATTCTGGCAAAATCGCTGAATTGCACGGGAAGGGCGCCAGGTGACGCGGACCCATGTTGCGTTTGCACGTCGTGCAAGGAGATCGCCGCCGGGTATTCAGTAGATGTGCGGGAAATCGATGGAGCCTCTAACACATCAGTAGATAACATAAGGGATATAAACGAAAATATTAAATATCCTCCGGTCTCATCAAACTACAAAATTATTATAATTGATGAAGTTCATATGATTTCCATGAATGCCTTCAACGCGTTGCTGAAGACCCTGGAAGAACCCCCTCCTCATGCAAAGTTTATCTTTGCCACAACGGAGTCCCACAAGGTTCCCGCAACAATCAATTCAAGGTGTCAGAGATTCAACTTCAGGACAATTTCTGTGAAGGATATATCCCTGGGCATGGCCAATATCCTCGGGAAAGAGGGCATTGACTCATCCCCGGAAGCGCTTGACATGATCGCAAGGGAGGCTCAGGGATCTTTTCGAGACGCTTTAAGCCTTCTTGACCAAGTGATTGCGTTTGCAAACGGCAGAATTGAAATTGACACGGTTCAGAACATACTTGGAATAGGATCGAGGGAAATCTTTTTCGACATTTTGGGCGCTATGATAAAGCGCGAACCTTCCGCTGCTCTTGAAGCGCTAAGTAAAGTATTTGATCAAGGATACGACCCGGAGCAATTTACTCTGGACTTGATCCGATTTTTGAGAAATCTTATACTTGTTTCGCATGGTACTAATGATGATCATCTATTACAAATGATCGACGCAACCGAATCAGAACTCGATTCCCTGAAAAAAATGGCGGAAAAGACTACCAAGGAGGATCTGAGCAATCTTTTTTCCATCCTTTTGAAAAGCGAAGCGGAAATCAAGAAATCGAGTATTCCTGTGGTTGCTCTGGAAATGACCATTATCAAAATGTGTATGGCCCCAAGACTGGTCGATCTTTCGAGTCTTTTGAGCAGGATCGACTCACGAAGCGCCGATTACAGTCAAGTCGGGGGTCGTCACAGAACCAAGATCCCTCCCCTTCCCGCTTCAAGGTTGAAAACCCTTGAAAAGAACACTTCAGATGGTCTTGGCTCAGATTCATTTGCTGTTCGGTCACCGGATACTTGCGACACTTTGACGCCTGAGACTAAAGTGGAACGTTTCAGGATAACGGATATAAGACCCGTGCCGTCGGGCGCCCCGGGGGAAGTCTGGGAAATTCTGAAAAAGACCATGCAAGGAAGGGGACTTGATGGTTTAGTCCTCTCTATGCTTGATCATGGAGAGCTTATTTCTTACGGACCCAATGAAGTAGAAATTGGTTTCACCAAGAGCTTTTACAGAGATCAGTTTGAGTCCTATCTTAAGACGAAGCCTGATTTGAAATCGGTTATAGAGGATGTTTTTGGCGCTGTTCAAACAAAAGTTCTGGTGCTCTCCCAAAAGACTTCCCTGATGGAAGAAAAACCCTATTCAGATACGCTCGATGGTCAATCAGATATGCATCGGGCATTGCGTAAAGAGGCAATGGAAAATTCAATCGTCCGTGAAGCGTTGAAGATATTCGACAATAGCTCTATAGAAGAAGTCCGTATCATAAATGACTAAAATATAGCCTTTAATTTCAAAGGAATAAGAGTTCACACTTAGGAGTTTTTCATGTCCGGATGTAAAAGTTGCTCAGGGTGCCGTCCTGAGCCAAACTTCAAACCAGTTGATAAATTGGAAAAATTATCTAAAGAAAATCGTTCATGCAATCCTCGATACCCCCACATAGTTCCCGGGTGTCAGGCAATATTGACCGATGAAACCAAACAGATAATCGTCGAGGTTCTCTCCGATGAGTGCGATGAAACCACCGACCGTTTCACACTTAAAATTCAGAGAGTTCTCCGTAATTCGGAAGAAAATGAACCTTCACCTACAATAAGTGTAGACCAGACTGCGGGAAAAAGCAGTTGGAAGTTGCAGGCCCTCATTTAAAAGTCCGCTCCAGAATAACGGGAACTTCAAGGAACGGTAATCATTGACACGCCTGGTGACTTTTGTCGGCCGTTTTAGGCGTCTATAGGATCTACCAGCGCATGACCCTTAAACCTTAGATTACTATCTTTAAAGCCTTCAGGAAAACAGAATGAAAAACTTTTCATCAACCGACATAAAGGTTTGTGACGGCAAAAACGGGGCCCCCTCTTATGTGGCAGTGGAAAACAAGGTTTACGACGTTTCGGGCAGCTCGAAATGGAAGGACGGCACCCATATGAGGCGTCACCAGGCGGGAAATGATCTCACCACAGATATCAAATCCGCCCCTCATGGGCTTGAAGTGCTGGACAGGGTTTCTTTGGTCGGGCAGTTCAAAACGGAAGCAAAAAATTACCAGTCAACTTCACGGGCCACAGTTGAAGCCCTTCTTGAAAGGCATCCGTTTTTCAGAAGGCATCCGCATCCGGCGGTTGTCCATTTTCCTCTGGCCTTGCTTATGATGAGTTCCTTTCTGGAAATTATGGCCATTCTGACGGCGTCAGACAGAACTGAATGGGCCGCCTACCTCTCTTTGATTGTCGGCCTGATTACAGTGCCGGCTGCAATAGTTACCGGTTATTTCACCTGGTGGATAAACTATGAGTCCAAGGGATCACCGATCATCAATTCCAAAAAGAATTTGGCCTGGGTAGTTTTGGCAGTTGGTCTAGTGGCGTTTCTGATTAGAACTTTTGCAGTGGCGTCCCCGTTGGATATATCGGATATCAGGTTAATGGTCTACCTCGGAAATTTACTGATCCTTTCGGGGCTTGTTTCGACAATTGGTTTCCTGGGAGGCAAGTTGACTTTTCCATATGAGTAATTTCACCAGATCAAATGGCTGATCCAAAGAGACCTATTGATAGTAAAACAACAAAATTGGCATTTGTAATATGTTGAGAGAAAGACTCTCCAGCCTAAAGGTTTTTCTGGGGCTTTCCCGAACACCGCACGGACTTCTGGATGTCGCTACTCCAGCTATGGCCGCATTGCTACATTTAGGCCATTTTCCTCCACTATTTACGATAATCGTTGGTTTGATCACCGCATTCGCCGGCTACACGGCAGTGTATGCAATGAACGACCTTATTGATGTAAAAGTCGATAGGGAAAGGCTGGCTTTAAAAAAAACATCCGGCGACGTATTTCATGTCGATGAAATCATGGCCGAACACCCTGTCGCCCAAGGTTTGATACCTTTTACCAATGGACTTCAATGGGTAGGGATCTGGACTTTGATTGCAATGATTGGAGCCTATATTCTAAATCCTTTTTGCGCAGTGCTGTTCGTTGTCTCAGCCCTATGCGAATTCATTTACTGCAAACTTCTCAAAATAACACATCTAAAGATAATCGCCTCGGCTCTGGTTAAAGCCTCAGGTGGTCTCGCTGGAATTTACGCTGTGAATCAGTCGCCTCCTATAGACTTCGTTATTCTTGTCTTTTTCTGGTTGGCCTGTTGGGAAATCGGAGGCCAGAATATAGCGAATGACATAGTTGACATGGAAGACGACAGGAGAGTGGGAGCGCGGACTACTCTTACCGTAAAGGGAATGAACTTTTCTGTCTTTGTGCTTGTCGTAACAGTCTCTATGGCATCTTTCGCAGGGGTAACCGTCTTTTTGGTGGCAGGTCCCGGAATCGGTTTAATCTACCCTGTCGGATCCATATTGCTGGGATATTTCCTTCTGTTGAAACCAGCAAAGATTGTATACGAATCGCCAGGCCAGAGAGAAGCGGCTTCATTATTTAACAGGGCCAGTTACATGCCTTTAGGTTTCCTTCTCCTGACAGTCATTTCAATCCTGATGAAT
>DYRE01000215.1 GCA_020718965.1 Desulfomonile tiedjei | reverse complement strand
TATTGTCAGACAAACTATATTCAGAATTGTTTCAAGATCTAGTGTCACAAGAAGATTTCAAATTCCATTAATATATTTGAATCTTGTTAAACTGGTAGAATTTGCGGCAGCCATTCGGCGTTAACAATTTATGTTGGGCTATATGCTCGAGCTTAATTCCACCAAGATGCCTAAACTATAGACAAAAGAGCACGCTGAGGATACTTTGCTATTCGTTTGCGCTGCTAATTTTTGATCTTCAGAGCTTAAAAGTACAAGGAATTCAGAAATGGAGAGAAAAATCTACAAAGTTGATAAACTACTTAAAACTCCAGTGCTCCTTGCGATTTTGTCGGGGGTTGGAATAGTCTTCTTCAGTATAGTCAAAAGCCATTCATTCCTTTTCCTGGCAGTTCTGTCGCCGTTTCTGTACCTGGGGCTCGAAATATTGGTCAGAGAAATAATCGTGGACTCAAAAGGCATCACAATCAGGAAACTTCTCAGGTCAAGGCGACTGGAGTGGCCGGAGATTTCAAATCTTGACGCAGTCGTTTCGGGCTCTAAAGTCTTTCTTATCCTTGGGTCAAATGATGATCGGCCCACGTTGATTACAAATACGATTGCGCAATTCAATGACCTGATTGAAAATATCAGCGGGCACATCCCTAGAGAGAAAATCTCTGAGTCTGCAATAGAGGTTGCCCGCTCGGCTCAAAGAAAGATATGGCCCGTAATTCAGGCGTGGTTGGTCTGTGTTATCTTCTTCGCTATCCTTGTTGGCATATTTCTGGAATAGGACTCTACCATCAAGTTGTTCCAAGGCCCGAAGAAGTTTGTTGAAGTGACGGAGGCATGAAGAATATCAATCTTTCAAGATTGTGGACAGTTCCTGTAAAGGTTTTACTTGAGGCGTGGTTCCTTCTTGTAAAAACTGTAGAGGCCTGGATTTACGATGGCGCAATGAGGATGGCGGCTGCGCTGTCTTTTTACACTATATTTTCTATTGGACCTATCCTACTGATTGCGCTGTCCGTTGCGGAAACTATAGTTGATGGCGCTGCAGCGCGCATGGAACTGACGACGATCTTAGGCGGTTTTGTCAGCCCCAGTGACACCAACTACTTGTTTTCGTTGCTAGAATCTGCAAGAGGTAAGATCGGAGGATCAGGTTTTCCAACTTTGAGCGTTATTGCGGCGATATTTGTCGCAACCGGGGTATTTACTGAACTGCAGAGTGGTTTGAACTCGATCTGGAACGTAACATCTGAGAGGGGATCCAGCATAATCCGATACATCGAAATGCGTTTGATATCATTCCTCATAGTTCTTGGAATAGGGGTTCTGCTACTAATCTCGTTGGCTACCAGCACCATTCTTTCTACTCTGGAAGCTATAATAGCACAGGCCTTTCCTCTTTTCGCAAACAACTTGTCGAAGATTAACTCACTCATATCGTTAGCTGTAATACCAATACTAGTTGCTTTTTCTTACAAGCTTATCCCTGCGACTGAAATTACCTGGGGCGACATTTTACCTGGCAGTATTCTAGCTTCTTTATTGTTGCTAATTGGTAAATTTTTCATTTCCATGTATCTCAACCTTTCCCGGATTAGCTCGCTGTATGGCGCAGCGGGGTCGCTCGTAATACTACTTGTATGGGTTTACTATTCCGCCCAGGTCTTTTTCTTTGGCGCGGAATTTACAAAGGTTTACGCCTATCGACTCGGGTCCCGTAAGCAATCAACATCTGAAGGGGATAGTATTTTGCCTCTCTGAAAATTCTTGACACAATTATGCTCTAACGATATTTTCCGCTTCAAATTTCGGGTAGGATTAGCGAAAAGAGGTTTCGAGTAGTTGATAAAAATCACCCCTCTAGCAAGTGGAAGTTCCGGCAATTCATACCTGATAAGTAACAGTAATACTTCCATTCTCATAGACGCCGGACTTTCCGGAAAACAAATTTCGGAACGCCTGAACTCAGTTGGCGTAGATCCTGGTTGCCTCAAGGGAATACTAGTTTCTCATGCGCATACTGACCATATAAAGGGGGTCGGCGTGCTGTCCAGGAAATTCAGGCTCCCGGTTTTCATCAATGAAAAGACTTTCCAGGTTGCTCAACATGCGCTTGGCAAATTACATCAAAGGGAGACATTCCATACGGGCAGAGCTTTCGAGTTCTCAGGATTCAAGATTCATCCTTTCTCTGTGCCTCATGACTGCGCCGACCCAGTGGGATTCCGTATATCGAATGGAACGGCAAAAATCGGGATTGCCACGGATCTTGGAATAGTAACCGGCCTGGTGAGAAATTTAATGACAGGACTCAACGCGGTAGTTTTGGAGAGTAACCATGATCCGGTAATGTTGCGGGACGGTCCATACCCGTGGGAGTTAAAGCAAAGAGTTAGGAGCAGGTTGGGCCATCTTTCCAACGAACAGAGCGCAGAGCTTCTTGAAAGCATTGTGAACGACGACCTCAAAGTGATCATCCTTGCTCACATGTCGGAAACCAACAACACCCAAGAACTGGCGGAAGGGTGCGCCCGTGAAAGTCTGAGGGCTTTCACCGCTCAAAAAGGCTCTGTGTTTTGCGCTACTCAGTATAGGGTTGGACCGACCGTTGAATTATAACCCGCAGATATTAACACTAGTGAAGTTTTACAGTCCCTGATGCCAGCCTAGAAATGGTTGTCCAGCCCTGACAGACTATCGCTAAGGTGTCAGGGATGTGGTGTGATATTAGCCGTCTGAATTTTTGTGTGGCGTTGAAGGCTTTTTTTATTCATATTGGGTTCACTAGATAAGGAGGACCATCAAATGGGCTTTGTGACAAAATCAACCGATGGCCCTGTGGCCACACTAACTATTGCCAGAGGCAAAGTAAACGCGATAAGCGAGCCAGTAGCGGAAGAATTAAGCGGCAATTTTGAAGATCTCCTAGCCGATCACAGCGTCAGGGCGGTCATACTCTCTGGTCAAGGACAGTTTTTCTCATTTGGATTGGATATTCCGGAATTCCTGAACTATCCAAAGGATGATTTCAAGCGTTTCGTTGGAAAATTCGCTGATTTGTACACCTATATCTTTACATTTCCCAAACCGGTAATAGGAGCCCTCAACGGTCATACAATAGCGGGTGGTTTCATGCTTGCTACAGCATGCGACCATAGGGTAATGGTTACGGGTAAATCCATGATGAGCCTTAATGAGATAACTTTTGGGTCCTCTTTGTTTCCTGGAAGCGCAGAGATGCTTCGCTATTGTGTCGGTGATCGAAAGGCCGAGATCATTGCGATGACGGGTGACATGTATTCAGCGGAACAGGCGAGGGATATTGGGCTTGTGGACCAAGTTTCAAATGACGAATCATTAAAACAGGATTCCATGACTGTTGCTCTTGGTTTTGTATCCCGTTATGGCCCTGCGTTCAGAAGCATCAAGAAACTGCTGAGATCAGATACGGCCGAATTGATGAGACAAAAGGACGAGAAGTACCGGGATGAAATGATAGACATCTGGTATTCCGAAGACACGTGGGCACGGTTAAAAAAGATCAAGATAAGAGGGTAGGGTTGTAAAGGATTTCATTCGTAGACACTCCACAAATCAGGCGCTAGTATGGGTGTCCAAGATTCAAGGTACAGGGAAACGGATATGGCGATGAAGAGAGGCGAGTTTTTTATTCTGAGATTGGAGGCGGCTGGCGGATTTGAACCGCCGAATAACGGTTTTGCAGACCGTCGCCTTACCACTTGGCTAAGCCGCCTCTCTTAAAAAATTACTATTACCACCAAACTCTCTGATTCGTCAACAAATGCGCGGAAAAAGATTGAGAGAGTTCGGGATTTAGGATGTCGTCAACAAGTTTTTGCCAGGACGCTATTAAAATCCAAACTTCCTAAAAATCTTTAATAGGGAAAAAGGTTCTTGAGTGATGATCAAAAAAGTTTCATTGACACTGTTCATTATGCTTTTAGCATTAGCGGCCCCACTGGATGTTATTTCTCTGGATGACGAAGTTGACTGCTGTATAAAGTCGTGTTCCTGAGTCAAGAAAAAGCCACAATGTATCAAGACGACAAGATCTGACTGCTTGAGACAGAGTGGCGAGGTAGTAGTTGACTGCCTCGTTTGTGACTGAACGTAGTAAAGTGGGGGAATAAAGCTTTAGGAGTGATCTCTGAAAGGGTTAGCGCCTTAATGTAAAATCACTTCTGAGTTCATCACTAATTCTGTTGGTTGCTTCCTCTGTAAAACCTTAACCTGACGCGACTGTGCCTCAAACCTTAAACTATACACCTTTGCGCCTATAAAAAGATTTTACCCTGTTATGAACATCCGGATGTTGAA
>DYRE01000214.1 GCA_020718965.1 Desulfomonile tiedjei | reverse complement strand
TTTTTGACAAAGACATAATCGACCAACAGGAGATGCTTATGAGAAGATTTCATCTATAATCGCATTCTCTACACAGAGATGCTTTAGCGGTCGGTTCAGACAAATTACCCATAAGCTGCTGAGTCTCGTTAGGAAGTCTGACTCTGTGCATAAAAGGGTTAACATATTGAAACTTCCAGTAGGCCGCTTATTTGGATACACAGTTCGAATTTCATATTCGCCTGAGAATATTTTATTGATCATGGGAAAAAAAGCCAATGACCGCTCAAAAGTCACTGTCGTTATTGAAAGAGGGCAATATTCGGTTTAGTTCCGGCCGAACCGAGGCTTAACCATAGTGAACTCATCGACGCCTGCTCCCGCGCCAATGTCCGAAAAGTCGTAGAGCACCTAAGGTTTGAAAGTGACATTATTCGTGAAGCCGTTGAAAGAGGCTCGTTGAAAGTCGTTAGCGCTTATTATGACATAAGGTCCGGTGTAGTGGAGTGGCTGGATAGCTAAGTTAACTACAGAGCCTTTTGCAAAACTTCGTGACAGTTTTTCTGTTTTTGTTCTACTAAGAATACCCTCACTATACCTTTTGAGAATGGTTGAGAATTTCTTCTGTTCGTTCCTCAATAATCCTGTTATTGTGATCCAACCGTTTCAAAGTCTATTACAGCAGGTTGAGCCACCAGGCGCTTAGCAAACTGGATTTCATACTATGTGTCCCAGACAGGGGTAGTCGTCTGGGAAAGCTTATTACGAACAATTACTTAGGACATGACTGACGTTTATCTCTTAGCTTTGGGCGTTTTCGCCGGGGCCTACATGGCGTGGAACATCGGCGCAAACGATGTCGCTAATTCTATGGCTTCGTCGGTAGGCGCCAAAGCTATTACTCTTCGTCAAGCTCTTGTGCTGGCTACAATCCTGACCTTCCTAGGATCAAGCCTGGTCGGCTCGCATGTTGCTCAGACTATTAGAAAGGGCATAGTCTATTCCGAAGCCATAGGGGACCCCAAGATCGTTCTCCTGGGGCTGCTTGCAGCGCTTCTTTCCGCTTCTCTATGGGTATGCCTGGCTACTTACCAGAATCTGCCGGTTTCCACAACCCACTCTATTGTTGGGGCAATGATAGGTTTCGGAGTCGTGGCCGGAGGCTTTTCTGCGGTAAACTGGAAACAGGTTCTTTTCATAGTCATGTCCTGGGTTCTGTCCCCTGTGTTGACAGCGAGCGCGGCCTTCCTGATATTTCGTTTCATAGATAAGGCGGTGCTTTCTCGCATGGACTCTTCGGGAGGCTTAGTGCGAACTACTCCTATCCTGATCTCCGCCACCTTATCCATCATGAGCCTTTCCCTGTTTCTTGACACACCCCTGGGAGCCAAATTTAATTTGAGCGTCGCGGGGGCGTTCGCAGCGTCAGCGGGCGTTGCTATTGCCAGTTATTTCATCTGTAATATTGGAATTAAACAGCTACTTTCCAAACATCACGAAGCTTTTAAATCAGGGAACGAAATATTTAGATACCTGCAAGTTATGACTGCCTGCTACGTGGCGTTCGGAAGTGGAGCGAATGATGTCGCCAACGCTATGGGTCCTCTAGCTGGGGTTTATTTTATTTATACAACTGGAACCACGGCCGAAACAGCGCCTATACCTGTCACGATGCTTGCCTTTGGCGGGGCGATGATTTGCGTGGGCATATGCACATGGGGCTACCGAGTCATAGAAACGGTTGGTTCCAAAATTACTGAGCTGGATAATATCAGGGGATTTACTGTCGAATTTTCTGCGGCCAGCATGATTCTCGTAGCTTCAATGTTGGGCCTGCCGGTCTCTACCACTCACGCTGCGGTCGGAGCCTATATCGGAGTCGGACTGGCTCGGGGACTTGCTGCGCTAGACCTTGGTGTATTGTGGAAAATTATGCTCTACTGGATAATTACCGTCCCTGTTTCAGCTCTGACTTGCGCCATCATATATTGGCTGCTTTCCTTAATATTCACGTGAAGGTGATCTATGAGAAATCCGCTAACTTCCCTCTTTAGAGTTTCCCCTTTTGAAAACACATTCAAGCACTCAGTAAGAGTGGCACAATGTGGCCCGCTTTTCGTAAAGGCTGTCCAAAGTTATTTTGGCGGAGACAGGGACCAGTTTGAAATCCTCAAGGATGAAATCAGGGATCTTGAGGCAGAAGCAGACAAAATCAAGAGAAACATCAGAGCTCACTTGCCGGCTTCGTTACTCATGCCCGTAGAGAAATCAGTTTTCTTCGCCTTTCTTCGAGAAGCTGATAAGGTCGTTGACTGTATCAAGAATGCCCTGTACTGGATGTCGTATTACGAATTGAAATTACCCCAAGATATTCAGAAAGACTACATCATGTTGGCCAAGGAAGTTGGGGATTATATAGGACTATTGCCTGAAATGGTCTTGAGGGCTCACACTTATTTCAACAGCAGGGCAGAGACCGACAGGCAATTGGTAAAAGACATTATAATTGAAATACGCTGGAGAGAAAAAGAATCGGATGATCTTGAAAAAACCATTCTCATAAGGCTATGCGCAGACGCATCCATTGAGCCGAGGACATTTTTCCTAACATGCAAACTGGTGGAAACCACTGGAGACATAGCAGATCACCTTGAAAACTCATCCGATATGATGAGGGCAATGATAGCCAGATAATGCTTCATTATATATTTCTCACAAATTAGTATCGTGAAATGGCTTAGGTTCGCGAAATCCGTATCTTTGAATTGGCGCCGATAACAGGGCAGGTCGATTTTTTTCAACTCATTGAATTAGGAGGCTGCTATGCATGCCGGAAGTATCTGTCAATCGGGATTCGGGCGAACCGCGCTGATCGTCTTACCGCTGGTTTATCTCGCTACCGGGTGCGCTCCGGAGACTGCGCCCTATTCCTATATGGATCGTCCCGTCAAAACGACGGTTGTCACAACCGGGGTAGAATCAAGCGCACGCTCCTTCCCTGGAAAGGTAGAAGCTTCCAAAACCGTCGAGCTTGCCTTTTTGGTTTCCGGTTTACTTGTCAAATTACCTGTCAAAGAGGGGCAGAGAGTCGTCAAGGGCGAGGTGGTAGCTCAACTCAGGCAAGATGAATTCCAGGCCCAACTGCGTATTTTGGAAAGTCGACTGGAGCAGGCAAAAGCCGACCTTAGCGCTCTGAAGGCAGGCTAACGTAGCGAGCAGAGAGAACGACTGGAAGCTCAGTTGAGGGCGGCCGAGGCTACCCTAACCAACGCGGAGGCGGATTTCAATCGCTATGCCAGCGAGGAGGGCGGAGGCAAAGCTGAACATGAAATTGATCTTATTGAGACGCCCTTAACATGAAGAATTGGAACCGTTCTAAACAAACATGTTAAATTTGGGGGTTCCATCGCAGGGTCTTTTGTCTGTGTTACTTATTTATGGGCTCGTCCAGAACATCACGAACCATCTTCAGAAATTCGCTCGTAACATACGGTTTCTCAACGAATCCTTTTACAGCGCAAGCTGGAGTTCCATCAGACGCTCCGTTCCCCAGATAACCGCTCGCAATAAGGATTTTGGCTTTAGGGTTGAGCTGAAGAATTGCAGCCGAGCTTTGGTTACCGTCCATTTCCGGCATAATAGAATCCAGAATTGTCAGAGAAATACTGTCCCCATGACTTTGGTATACTTTGAACGCTTCCTTTCCGTTAGTGGCCGTAATGACATCATACCCGTAGCATTCAAGAAGTTCGCGGGTCAAGCGCAGCACGCTTTCATCATCGTCCGCCACAAGAATGGTTTCAGATCCACCTACAATATTCGTCTCCGTTTCAGGAAACTTAAAAGGCTTTGCCGACCTGACTGCGGGAAGATAAATCTTGAAGCTGGTCCCCAGTTCAGGTTCACTATAACAAACTATGTAACCTTGATGCTGTTTAACTATGCCATACACTGTGGCTAGCCCTAGCCCTGTACCCTTCCCAGCTTCCTTTGTGGTAAAAAAAGGCTCGAAAATGTGGGCTAGAGTTTCCTTATCCATGCCGTGACCGCTGTCTGAAACAGTCAATAACACGTAACGCCCAGCCTTGGCCCCCAGGTTCCTGCGGCAATATTCCTGGTCCAATTCAACATTGTCGGTTGCTATGGTCAATGTCCCACCATCCGGCATGGCGTCTCTAGCGTTCACAGCAAGGTTCATTAAAATTTGGCCTATCTGTGATGAATCTGCCTGGGCTGATTCCAGGTCTCCGTTTAGACGTAAATCGATCTTGATAGTCTTTGGGATGGCCCTAGATATAAGAGCCTGAAACTCAAGTATCTCCTGATTCAAATTCAGAGGACAAAGATTTGGTT
>DYRE01000213.1 GCA_020718965.1 Desulfomonile tiedjei | reverse complement strand
GATCGTAACTACTCGAAGTAACAATTCGATTAAGTCAATCCACGACAGAATGCCAGTTATACTCAGAAAGCCAGACTATGCCGCATGGTTGAAAAACACTGACATTGAAGAAGAAAAACTGAAGGATATTTTTGAGCCCTTTGTTGATGACCTCCTCACAATTAGACCTGTAAGCTCGATGGTCAACAACCCCAGGAACGAAGGGCCGGATTGTATGAAGCCCTCCAAAACCACTGATAGCTGTGCGAATCATTCCATCCAGAAATCTCTTGACTTCACATGATTACACATCTGCCGGGTTCCAAATCTATTGCGCGCTATAAGTTTATGTCATTAGGGATTCGTCGTTAAGAACCTTGCCCTGTATTCACTGAAATCGATGCGGATGACCTTTCGATGACCGTGGAACCGGGGGTTATCACGAGCAATTTGCATTCCGCTTATATTTCCGCACAATCAGGACGGTACGTTTTTCCCTTTTGACGATAGCTGCCATGCTGGCGCTCGGATTCACAACCAGGTACTCGGGATTGGACGCTACCTTGGGGTTAACTTTCGCTAAAACAGGTTTCCTGTATCCGTTCTTTGGGACCCTTCTTGGATGGCTGGGGGTTGCCCTTACCGGTGGGGTAATGGGTAAGATGATAGACGCGCAGAGTATTGTTGTGGCGAGCACCGCTACTCAATGGTATGGACATGAGGGAGATATTCTGCGTTGGGTCTTCTGGCACAGCCTGACTTTGGCTTCTCTCATGGGAGTCCTCGTCTTTTTTCAGGCCTATGTTTACCCATTCACGCTCATGGTGGTAAGGTAAGCGCAGTATAGCGCGGTTGATTCCCGTTCATTGGGATTTCTTAGATTCGGGTCGGTTCCACGAACTGAGGTAATAAAATGAGAGTTCAACTTTTTGCGACTTGTCTTGTCGACACATTTTTCCCTGAAACCGGAGAAGCGGTCGTAAAACTTCTCCGACATTTTGATGTCGATATCGTATACCCCAAGGAACAAACATGTTGCGGAAAACCCCCCAACAGCGCCGGGTATCGTAAAGAATCCAGACAAGCGGCGGAGCATTTTATCTCTGTTTTTGAAGGTACCGACCCGATCATTATTCCTTCAGGTTCGTGCGCTTCGATGGTCAAAAACCATTACCCCGAGCTGTTCAAAGATGATCCAAAAATGTTTCGGAAAGCTGAGGCCGTGGCTCGGAGGACTTTCGAATTCTCACAATTCCTGACTCATATTCTAAAAGCCCACGAGACTGGATTCCCAAATGGTCACGGCAAAATAACCTATCACGCATCATGTCAGTTAACCCGTGAACTCGGTGTTAGAACTGAACCTCTGGATTTGATCAAATCCATTCAGGGAGCGGAATTCATTCCTATGATTAATGCCGACCGCTGTTGCGGGTTTGGCGGGGTATTCATGGGAAAGCTACCGGAAATCTCAATGGCCCTGGCAGACGACAAGGTCCTGTCGATATTGGACACCGGCGCCGACATCGTAACAGGATGTGACCATGGTTGCCTGATGAACATCATGGACGCTGCGAGACGACGTACTGCGAATTTCGAAGTCAAGCATCTCGCTGTGGTTTTAGCGGAGGCGCTATGAAAACGAACAGCCCAGGCGCAATAAACTTTCGTGACAACGCCCGTCGGGCAATTGACGACCCATCATTAAGACGGGCCATGCGTCATGCCACCGAAACGTTTAGACAAAAACGAAGTCAGGCAATAGTGGGAATACCGATTGAAGAATGGCGCGAGCAAGCGTCCGAGTTACGGAAAAGAGTAATCAGTGATCTTGAGGGTTACGCAGATGAATTTGCGGTAAACGCCACAAGACGTGGCGCTATCGTCCACCGCGTTGCGAATTTGGCCATTGGCAAGGGTTTTTCCCCGGTGACGGTGAATCGCCTCCCTGTACCAGCAGACAGGACATTCAAACGGAGGATGTCGTGAAAAACGAAGAAATGATCCGTACTTTTATGGAAAACGCTACCAAAGTCGCCGCCGAGGCATTTCGGGTCACCAATTTGAGTGAAATGAATGAGATCCTTGGCAAAATACTGGAGAACGACAACGCCATATACTGCCCCAGCAGGACCGAACTGGAGAAATCAGTTCAGATTGATCCAAAACGTCTGGTGGACTCCTTTGTCGAAGCCACTGCGACAGTGGAGGAAGTCGTGGCCGGGATAGCCGAAACCGGCTCCATTGTGGTCACCAGCGCCAATGGTCGCGCCGTCCAGGCGAGCTTGCTACCCGCAAGCCATGTGGCCATGGTGTCGGCCGACAACATTTTCGCTACACTGGACGATTTCTTTAGCGGTTTAGACGATACGCCTCCGACAAACATTACTTTTATCACTGGACCGAGCAGAACTGCGGACATAGAGTTGACGCTCACGATAGGGGTGCATGGACCTGAGAAGGTATTTATACTTATAGTATAATTAAATTAATTTTTTAGTTGATTTATTTAAACTATTATATTAGATATTCCGTCGGGAAGTTTTCCCGATTTCGACGGTTGCTTCAGCTACCGGCGATTTCTTGACCGTAATATTCTCGCGCACTGGACAGTTTCTCCGACAAACAGATCCAAAAGGATTCCATATTAATGAGGGGGATTTCAATCGTCGTTCCGGCATTCAACAGCGCAGGAACACTGGACGCTCTAGCGGGAAGAGTTTTCAGAACTCTGAGATTCATGGGCGTCAAGTTCGAGCTGATACTCGTAAATGACGGCAGTAGCGACCAGACATGGGAAGTCATTCAGACACTAGTATCGCGAAACGACTGGGTAATCGGGATCAATCTCTCTCAAAATTTTGGACAGCATAACGCCCTATTATGCGGGATTGATCTTGCCCAATTTGAAACGTGCGTAACTCTTGATGATGACCTGCAATACCCACCAGAGGAAATACCGAACCTCACGGACAGACTGGGACACGGTTATGAACTTGTTTATGGTGTCCCTATAATTTCAGGACACAGTTCGGCAAAAAGGCTTGGGGGATCGATTGCCAGGACTTTTGCGCTCCATTGCCTTTTCATACGAACAAGTCGAACCATATCAGCCTTCAGGGCTTTTAGAACCAATCTCAGAGAAGGTTTTGGTAAGGTTAGCGGGCCTTTTGTATCACTAGACGCATTACTAAACCAGGAAACTCGAGCCGTTGGAATCGTGAAGATTAAACATGAAAGGCGGTTAAACAAAGAATCCAATTACAACTTCATAAAATTGGCTGAACTTTCGTTGACAATGTTACGGGGCTTTAAGCCGCAGATTTTCCTAATGATCATGATTCTGGTTTTATCGACTGCGGCTTTAGGAATTGGGGTTTCCCTGAAATACTCGTTTGACTCAGTCCAGAATGCTTATCGAGGAATTCAGGACATTTCACAGGTGGCGCCTGGCGTCGTTTCATTTGTAACGCTTTCGTTCATTTTTATTATATTTGCCCGCTATCTCATAAAGATATATCTGAAATATCCGTCAATGGCGCCGTACGTCATTCAGGAGAAATTAACGCATCCGCTGAAAAAATAGCGCATCAAAAACCAGGGGGGTAGAATGGAAACCAAATCAACCTATTACGATGACAACATAATAATCTCATGCTCATCAACAGAATCTCACCGGTTCGCCAGAAAAGTCGTTCGTTTTAATGTCACGAATTCGAGCTGGAAACAATTGAGGAGAGCAATCGAGTCGCAATTTCCCGATCTTGCGATAGTCAGGTTGCCTACACACAGACTTGATCTGGTAAATGAGCTTTTCAAATCATTCAGGAGTGTCTATCTTGCGGACGCAGGACTTGAATACGGGATAAACCTGCAAACCGCCAGATCCAAAGGCATTAACCTCAGGACTGTTTCTAAAGTCATAAAAGCCGATGAAAGGCATTTCCCTGACCTGGATCAACTGGTAAGCCGATCATTTTCAGAATACAGAAACCACTATAGCGCCAACAGCGAGCTGCCTGAGTTTGATCTGACACTCGCCTACAGCGAATGGACAAGATCATGCGTCTCCTCGCCCGACAAGACCTGCTTTATGTTCTATTCAGAGTCCGACCTCTGCGGATTCTTCGCAGCGGATACAAGGGGCAGACGTTTCAGGGGACTGTTGTCAGGGGTAACTCCGGAATATAGACGTCGGGGAATTTTCAGGGAGATAATCAGGACAGTGAAGGCGGCTTTCCTGGCCGAAGGCGCCACCCATATAGTTACTCGTGTTCTTCTGGAAAATGACCCGGCTCACAGGGTGTTACTGGGCGAAGGATTTTCAGTAATCAGCCGATATTTCACCGTTCACGTCAACCTACGCACACCGCACACTATA
>DYRE01000212.1 GCA_020718965.1 Desulfomonile tiedjei | reverse complement strand
AGACGCCTTCAACAAATATGCCGTTAGTTGTCGCCTGTTCAACCTCTTCAGGATTTCTTTCGATAAGAACCGGGTCTAGTCCCGCTTCCCATAGTAATGATCCGATGACTGAGCCAAGAGCTCCAGCGCCCACGATTGCAATTTTCATACATCCGTCCTAATCTGTCAGGGAATGTGCTTCCAGCAATTTATTTCAATAAGATATAAGGGTTCAACTGCGGCAAACTGGAATCTCTAACCCTCCAGTTATTTGTACAGACGTCGAAGTTCCTCCACCACTTCCTGGGGCATTACGTAGCAATGCTCTTTGGCTGGAAATTTTCCTTCGCTCACTTCTCTCTTAAAATCTTCAAGAGCAATTACTATTTCTTTACCAATTTCCCGAAACTTTTTGACAAATTTTGGCGTATACCTGTCAAACATTCCAATCATATCGTGTATGACCAAAACCTGCCCATCACAATACGGTCCCGCTCCTATACCAAAAGTCGGCACAGTGCAACGTTCAGTTATGATTTCAGCCAGTTCAGCCGGGACACCCTCCATAAGAAGACTACATACACCGGCGTCTTCAAGGATTCTAGCGTCCTCTACAAGTCGCTGGGCTGTCTTGATGTCTCTCCCTTGCGCCTTAAAACCTCCGAGTTGAGCAGCCGCTTGCGGCGTTAGACCTATGTGCGCCATCACCGGGATTGTAGCATCAGTCATCGCTTTTATGGTTTCAGCCATTTCCCTCCCACCTTCAAGTTTGACTGCGTCACATCCAGCCTCCGCCATGAAACGGCCCCCATTTCTTATGGCCTCTGATTTGGAAACCTGGTAGCTCATGTACGGCATATCACCAACAAGATACACATCAGGGGCCCCTAGGCGAACCGCCTTTACATGTGGAATCATCAGATCCATAGTTACGGGAAGAGTAGAATCATAGCCTAGGACGACCATCCCCATTGAGTCTCCTACCAGAATTACATCTATTCCCGCTTTCTGCTCCAATATCGCAAAAGGATAGTCATAGGCGGTCAGGAAAGTCATTTTCTCTCCTTTCGCCTTCTTTTCCCTCAATGTCTGAATGGTGATCTTTGCCATTGTTCCTCTCTTTTTCTTGATGATTTGATTGTGGTTCAAATGATAATGGAATCTCGTTCAGAACTCTGATTCTGTTTAAATCAAACTGTATGAGCGATAGTTTCTTTTGGCAAACAGAATTTCTAGAGTCATCTCGAACGAGAACCGTTTGAGTTATCGGTGAGTGAAATATATCAGAAAGCCAATTACGCAAATTAGAAAAGTAACATTAGGACATGAGGAACGATCCCGATACTGAATTCACTCATTCTTCAGAATCGCGCCTCAATAATCCATTTTATCTACGCCAATCTAGGACTGACATTCATCCCGCCAAGCGCAATCAAGTTCACCGCAATTTTCGATCCCCCTGAAACAGGGTGAGTTACCTTCAGCCTGCTGAACTTGCCTAATCAGTGCGTCTTTCTTGAATCTACTGATGTTCTTGATTCCCAATTCCCTGGCCTTTATTCTGATCTCTTGAAGAGTCATCTAATTTTCTCCTGGTAAAACCTCTATCGTATGTGTTCCTAATAGTAATTGTATTAGTACAATTAATTCAAAAAATCAACCATTCCTTGTAACACTCACGCCAGAGAGCACAAAGCGTCTTACATTGTAAACTACCAAGCTTGTCAACGGCTTGAACTCAAACACAAAACCAGGAAGGAGGGGGACGGACCATGAGGTATGGCAATAGAACAGTTTCCTCAATACCTGAATGGTATCGCACCTATTTTCCAACATGTGTCTTGATATAATTCACAATATCATCGGTTCGAGTCCCTGGCCCAAAAATCTCAGTGACCCCGGCGTCTTTAAGGCTTGGAATATCCTCTTCAGGAATTATGCCTCCTCCAAGTATTAGCACATCCCCTACGTTTTTTTCCCTGAAGATTTTTGCAACTCTCGGAAACAGGTAGTCATGGGCTCCAGAAAGTGAACTCAAACATAAAACGTCGGCATCCTCCTGAAGGCAGGTTTGAAAAATAGCTTCCGGAGTTTGCCGCAACCCTGTGTAAATAACTTCCATTCCAGCGTCTCTCAGCGCCCTGGCTACAACTTTGGCTCCTCTGTCGTGACCATCCAAGCCAGGCTTGGCCACAACGACTCTAATCTTTTTTTCCATGAAACACCTCTGGCCCAGAAATCATTTACAATGGTATATTACCATGTTTTCTTCTTGGCTTTTCGTCTGCCTTGTTTTTCAATTGCTCAAAAGCTTTTATCATCTTGATTCTTGTATCATGAGGATAGATCACCTGATCTACAAAACCAAGCTCAGCTGCCCTATAAGGACTTGCGAAGCGGTCAATGTATTCCCGGATCAACTCGCTCCTTCGGGCCGCAGGATCTTCAGCTTCCTGGATTTCTTTGCGGAATAAAATCTGGATAGCTCCCTCCGGACCCATCACTGCGATCTCAGCCGTAGGATAGGCAAGGTTGATGTCGGCCCTCAAATGTTTGCTCGACATGACTACATAAGCCCCTCCATAAGCTTTCCTTGTAATGAGGGTTACCTTGGGAACCGTGGCTTCGGCGTAGGCGTAAAGTATTTTGGCCCCATGCTTGATAATTCCCCCATGTTCCTGTTGTGTGCCGGGTAGATAACCCGGGACATCCAGCAAAGTCCAGATGGGTATGTTGAAAGAATCGCAGAAACGCACAAACCTCGCACATTTAACTGACGCTTCTATGTCAAGGCATCCCGCCAGCCAGTTCGGTTGATTGGCTACAATACCTATGGTACTTCCGTTGAGGCGACCAAATCCAGTGATGAGGTTTCGGGCAAAGTGCGCATGCGCTTCAAAGAAGTTTTGATCATCAAGTGTGGGGACTATTATTTTTTTCATGTCGTAAGGTTTTCTCGAGTTATCGGGAATCACTCCATCGAGCTCCGTAACGACGCGATCTGGAGAATCACCAGATGTCACTAATGGAGGCTTCTCTCTGTTGCTGTCAGGAATAAAAGAATGGAGTTCCCTGACTTTTGCAATCGTCTCAGCCTCAGTGGGAAAATGAAAATGGCAGACTCCAGAAACTCTACCGTGGACTTTCGCCCCTCCTAGGCTCTCAGAGTCAATTTCTTCACTCGTAACCTGTTTGATAACCTGCGGACCCGTAATAAACATGTAACTGGTCTTCTCGGTCATGAAAATGAAGTCCGTTACCGCTGGAGAATACACGGCGCCTCCAGCGCAAGGCCCCATTATTACTGAAATCTGAGGCACTACACCCGAGGCTCGCACGTTTCTGTAAAAAATTTCTCCATATCCTCCCAAACTTTCCACGCCTTCCTGAATTCTTGCTCCACCCGAATCGTTTATCCCTATCAAAGGCAAGCCATTCCTGTAGGCCAAATCCATTACTTTGCACATCTTTTGGGCATGAGTAAAAGAAAGACTTCCTCCGAAAACCGTGAAATCCTGTGCGTAGACATAGACTCCCCGACCATTTATTCTTCCAAAACCTGTTACAACTCCCTCTCCGGGGATATGAATCTTGTCCATCCCAAAATCGGTACAACGATGCGTAACAAATTTGTCTATTTCTTCAAATGTTCCTTTATCGACAAGCTGAAGGACCCTTTCTCTTGCTGTCATTTTTCCAGCTTTGTGATGTTTGGCTACCTTTTCCGGACCTCCAGATTGGTCAGCTTCCTCAAGCCTTCTCTCCAGTTCGAGGAATTTTTCATCGATAATTGACATCTATGGCTCCTATTCAGTGATTAATCATTTCAAACTCATTTGAGAACTTCCTTAACGACCTGACCCACCTTGGTGAGATTCTCGACGACCTCAACCCCAACATCCCTAAGCGCTTCGATTTTTCCTTGAGCTGTACCTGACCCGCCTGAAATTATTGCTCCTGCGTGTCCCATTCTCTTTCCAGGGGGCGCCAATCGGCCAGCTATAAAGGCTACAACGGGTTTTTGAAATTCGGCTTTAATAAAAGCTGCGGCTTGCTCCTCGGCGGACCCCCCAATTTCCCCAATTAGCACTACCGCTTCCGTGCTGGGGTCATCACGAAACATCCTCAGGCAATCCACAAAACTCAGTCCAACAACTGGATCACCGCCCAGCCCCAAACATGTGCTTTGCCCCATACCCGCTTTTGTCAGTTGATCGACGACTTCGTAGGTAAGTGTGCCGGATCGTGAAATCACCCCTATTGGCCCGGGTGAGTGTATATAACCAGGCATAATGCCAACTTTACATTTCTCTTGCGGAGAAATTATTCCAGGGGTGTTAGGACCAACAAGCACTTTGCCTTTTTCCTTGACAGTGAAAAGCGCCGAAGCTGTATCTA
>DYRE01000211.1 GCA_020718965.1 Desulfomonile tiedjei | reverse complement strand
GGTCAATAAAACCGCCGCTGACTCGGTGGGCAAAACGCCCGGTCAAATGATAGGGAGGAAATGCCATAGTTTTTGGGCTAATCCAGACAAACCCTGTGCGGGTTGTCCCACGCTAAGGGTTTTGGAAACGAAGAAATCGGAAATGGCCAGGATAGTTACGCCGGATGGACGTACATGGGACGAAAAAGGTGAACCGGTTTTTGATGAAACAGGGAATTTGATTGGTGTTGTCGAAATTGCAGAGGACATCACCAAGCGGGTTCAAGAGGAAAAAGATAATGAGATGGTGAAGGCTCAGCTTTTCCAATCTCAAAAGCTTGAAGCGCTTGGTACGTTGGTTGGTGGGATAGCGCACGATTTCAACAATATGCTTCAAATTATTATAGGGTTTGCTGATTTTCTTTTACTTGAAAAAGCTATGGGCGCCCGGGGTTGTAAAGAACTTCAAGCTATAATCGACGCAGGCGAAGGAGGGGCTGAACTGGTCAAAAAGCTTTTGGCGTTTGGCCAACAATCTCAAGTAATGCCAAGACTTTTAGACCTCAATGAGCAAATCAGCAGCTTGGCCCCACTAATTTCTCGAATGCTCCCCCATGTTGATCAAGTTGACCTGGATTTGGCGGAAGAGCCAACAACGATCCGTTCGGACCAGGGTCAAATCGAGCAAATTTTTATGAATCTTGCCATTAATGCTTCAGAGGCAATGCCCAATAACGGTCGTCTGAAGTTCGCAACAGAGACCGTAGTATTGGACGATGAATATTGCAGGCGACATAATGGATTGAAACCAGGATGTTACGTTATGCTCACGGTTTCGGATACCGGGCGGGGGATGGATGAAAAAACCCAGGCCAGAATATTTGATCCGTTCTTCTCAACAAAGCAGAGGGGGGCAACAAGGGGAACTGGATTGGGTCTTTCTGTCGTTCAGGGGATAGTCCGACAGAACGGTGGGCACGTAACTTGCGAGAGTGAACCAGGAAAAGGGACAGAGTTCAAGATTTACTTCCCCTCATTTCAATCTCCGAAGGAAGCAGTGAAGATGGATGCTCCGATAGTTCAATCAGGATCGGAGACAATCCTGCTGGTGGAAGACAATATCTCCGAATCTGAATTGGAACGAGTGACTCTGGAAGGAGCGGGTTACAAAGTCATTGTTGCGGTAAATGGGCAAGAGGCTCTTGATATCTATAAAACGGGAAAAGAAGAAATATCATTGGTGATTCTGGACCTTGTCATGCCGAAGATGTCAGGCAGAGATTGCTTGAAGGAACTGGTAAGGATCAACCCTTCAGTGAAGGCTCTTATAGCTAGCGGTTACGCCCCGGAAGATGAATTACGCAAAGAGATCAGTCCCCTTGTTAAAGGGTTCTTACATAAGCCGTTTAAAGTAGGTGAGCTGGTGAATGAGGTGAAATCGGTGTTGAACAGTGTAGGATCTTGATCGGTTTATGATGTCTTGTTTCAACATGTAACAGAGATGTACCAATGTCGCAACCCAACACCTTTGAACTATCTGGAAAATTCAGGTCACGTACCGAATGGGTGATTCTGTTCTTCATCGCCTGTGTGGGCACGGCCATTTCCGTTGCCGCATATCACATTGATATTACGATGGAAGCTTTAAGGAACCAGATTAGCTTTGAAAAGGCGGCCAATCGACGTTTGTCTCTTTTGCGGGAGAATGTAGAGTATTTTGAGTCTACGTTCGGTTCACTGCAAAATTTTTATTATGCCTCTACTGAGGTGACGCGAAAGGATTTCCACGATTATGCGGTAAGAATGATGAAACAAAATCCAGGAATTCTTGCATTGGAATGGGTTCCCAGGATTACAAATAAGAGTTTGTCCAAATTTGTTGATGATGCTCGCAAGGACGGTTTCCCTGATTTTGAGGTTAAGGAAAAAGATTCACAGGCAAAACTCGTGCAGAGGTCAGCGCAAGCCGAATACTTTCCCGTTTATTATCTGGAACCATTGAAAGGGAACGAAACCGCCTTCGGGTTTGACGCTGCGTCCGAACCAACCAGGCGTGCTATTCTGGAATTTTCAAGAGACACCGGAAAAATTATTGCTACTCAACAGATCCAACTTGTTCAGCAAAGAAATAGTGAACGCGGATTCGTTATTTTCGCCCCTGTTTATTTTAAGGGAACTCCCATTGATACAGTTGAGGAAAGGCGTAAAAATCTTGAGGGATTTTTGGTAGGGGTTTTTAGAACCGAAGATTTTTTCTCCCGGAGTTTTCAAAGACAGGAATCTGAGAACATAAAGGTGCTTGTCTATGAACATGAGGCTTCGGGATCAGACAAGTTGATATATTGTGGTGTTGACTGCGACAAAACTGATCATCCGACAGATATGAGGGATAAAACTGATTCATTTTCAGGATTATATGTAGAAAAAGATTTTGATGTTTGGGGAAGAAAGTGGACAGCCATTTGCGTGCCGGAACCTAGAAGCGCACGGTGGGTGACAAAAAGAAAGTCCTCTATTGCAATCCTGTCGAGTTTTCTTCTGCTTACGGGTCTTTCTTTAGGTTACGTGTCATTCCTGCAGACGAGCAAGGCGGCTTCTGCGAAACTTGTCGAGGTTAACGCAAAGGCCAAACGTATTTTGGAGGAACAGGGTAAGGCTCGAGAGGAGGTATTGGAGGCCCTAAACAAAAGTAAAGAAACTCTGGAGACGGTTTTACGCGCTACTCCATTGGGGATTGGTTTTGTGAAAAACCGGATTATCTCTTGGACAAACGAAGCCTTCGAAAAAAATATCATGTTTTCAAAAGAGGAGATCGATGGAGTTAGCACTAGAATACTATATGAAACTGATGAGGAGTTTCAAAGAGTTGGCGATATTATTTATCCAGAAATTAGATCTAAAGGGCAGACCGAAATCGAAACCCGGTTTGTTCAAAAAGATGGTTCTTCTATCGATGTATTGTTAAGCCTGGCTGCTGTAGACCGGACGGATCCTTCGGCTGGAGTCGTTTTTGCTTTCCTCGACATTACTGAACGTAAAAAGGCTGACAGGCTACTTCATGAGAATGCGCTGCAAATGCAAAAAGCCGAGAGGGAACGAATTGAAATTCTTCAGAGGTTGGAACTTGCGCTAAAGGGGGCTGACCTCGGGGTCTGGGATTGGTTTGTGCAGTCTGGGGACTTGTTTCAGGATGAAATTTGGCATGCTCAGCTAGGCTATTCTCTTGATGATGTTGAGAAAAACATAGGCTCATGGGAGAACCGTATTCATCCAGGAGATAAGACAATTGTTAAGAAAGCCTTGAATGATTGCCTTGAAGGCCGGTCACCTTTTTATTCAGTTGAACACAGACTTTTAACCAAGTCAGGCGACTGGAAATGGATACTCACAAGAGGAAAGGTCCTTGAACGTGATGAGAATGGCCTTCCTATTAGGATGTTAGGGACCCATCTGGACATAGACAAAGCTAAAAAGGCTGAACAGGCTGCGCGAGACAGGGAAGAACTTTTTAGGACGGCGTTTCTCACGAGTCCAGACTCAATGCTTATAACCAGGTTGGAGGATGGAAAATACGTTGACACTAACGATATGTTTACTGAGCAGACTGGATTCACTAAAGACGAGGTTTTGGGGCGAACTTCTCTTGAGTTAAATCTCTGGGTCAACCCCCAGGATTTCCGACATTTGCGTGACCAAATCAGAAAGACAGGGAAACTGAACAATTATGAGGTTCCATTGCGGCGAAAGGACGGTCGAGTCAGAACTGGACTGCTGTCCGCAACTGTTTTAAAGCTCAACAACATTCCACATGTGCTTAGCGTTGTAAGGGACATTGAGGACATCAAGACAGCTCAGACAGAGCTTGCGCGGTTAGCTACAGCGGTTGATCAAGCAGCGGAGCGTGTAGTCATTACAGATGCAGAAGGGAAAATAGTCTATGTAAATCCTGCTTTTGAGATTTCCACAGGTTTCTCCAAAGAAGAGGCCATCGGGCAAACACCTAAAATAATCAACAGCGGCCAACAGGATCCATCATTTTTTGACAAGATGTGGAATGCAATCTCAAGTGGGAATGTTTGGAAAGGCTACATGATTAATAAGAGAAAAGACGGCTCTCTAATTCATGAACATTCTACCATTTCACCGGTTAGGGATTCTACAGGAGCTATAGTAAATTATGTTCAAATTGCCAGCGATGTTACGACAGAAGAGAACCTTAGACAGCAGCTTGCGCAATCCCAGAAGATGGAGGCTATTGGAACCTTAGCTGGTGGAATAGCTCACGATTTCAACAATGTTATTCATGTGATAACGGGTTATACGGAACTGGCGATGAACGATGTAGCTCCAGGAACTCAATCTCATTCGAATTTGCAAAGAGTAATTGATGCGGCCGAACGCTCCAG
>DYRE01000210.1 GCA_020718965.1 Desulfomonile tiedjei | reverse complement strand
TGACACCAGCGATGGCGCGTGAAATCACGGCATGCGGTGTTTTGGCGAGGCTGGCGGCCCTCATCGCTTCGGGTATGCCAGGGACCAGTCGGGTTACAACCGCCTGGGTAGCTTCCGGTGTTACGTCTCTGGGGGCGAGGCCGGTTCCTCCTGTTGTCAGGATTAGATCGGCCACGCCATCATCAGCCCACTGGATCAAACATTCCCGGATACGCGCCTCATCGTCCGGACAAACTGCCGTTTTCACCACCTGCCAGGAAAGGAGCGAAACCTTTTCTACCAGAGCTGGTCCGGACGCGTCAGGCCGTGTCCCTTCTGAAGACCTGTCACTAACAGTTAACACCGCCACACGCAGCATGTTCAATGACTCCAAGACCCGGTCGAGGTTCCTGCATTTCCCATGGGATGCCTCGCTCGAAGTCCTTGACCTGAATATCCATGGCTTCTAGTTCCTGTTTAAGAAAACTGGCGGCTTTCCATGGATCTACAGTGGTCCCGCACGTGAAAATATCCACAGCGGCATAGCCGTATTCAGGCCATGAATGAATTGTTAAATGAGATTCGGCTATTACGACGACTCCGGAAACTCCCTGAGGATTGAAGTTCTGAAACGCTGTCTTCAGCACTGTGGCGCCGGCGGTTTCCGCAGCCTGCGCCATTATTCTCTCAAGGTAGTCCATGTCATCCAACTTCTGCCGATTACAAGAGCAAAGCTCGACCAAGAGATGAATCCCTAAAGCTTTCATAGTCATCCCCCGTACCGAGTGGACCTAATCGCCTCTCGAAACATTTTACGGATACAATGATACCGCCTCCGCTACACCCAAATCAGAACAATCGGGGTGAGAGGGCGCTTACACTTGAGTTCTCGGCCTTCGCCAGCAGACACATAGCCACAAGGCGAGCTAAAGCCGATTAAGAGGAACAGGGGCTCCTCCAACCCAGTGCGGCTAGGAACTCAACCTTACGAGGAGGCGATCAAAGATCTCCCCGCTCAGGCGAATCCCTCCGTCATACAATTTATTTTTTTTGAGAACAGAAGAAATACGACCCACAGACCTGGACGGAGAGGATAGTCTCGATACCATGAAATATTCTTTTTTCTGGGGAAATGTCCAGTCCATTCGATCGTCCTTTATGATCATAACGCATCATATATTAACCTAGGATTTATGCAGCGCGATGTCCATACTTGTCAAGCAAAAAACCAGTAAAAAAAAATCTTTTTTAAGGAGCAATCTCTCCAGAAGAATCCGTCATCTTTAGAGTCAGGTATTAATGGCGTCTTCACTCAGAACAGGCGGGATCTTTTTTCTGGGGTTCCTCTTTTTGAGTCTCACGTAACACCTTGGGCATCTAGTTGAATTCGGGGAGACCTGGCTCCGGCACTTCCAGCAAAATTTCGGGCTGTCCGGGTCAATATTGGACAAAGAGGCCCCGCATCTCGAGCACACAGAGGCCGATTGCGGCAAATACGCTCCACAGTTCGGGCAGGCTATTAGAATCGATTCTCCCAGATCTTCATAAGGAAAAAACCTGTAGAGTTTCCTCACCTGAACTATTACGACAACAAGCAGTATCGCCAGCATAGGAACAAGATTGATCCGGGCCTTAGAGGGTTCGTAAGCGACTATGGAATTGTAAAGTCCGTGAAAAACCACTGAAAGTAAAAAGCCTCTCAAGACTATAAAGAATTCACCCGACGGCGCAAATCTGGCCATGCCCAATGAATAGCCCCACATCACGGAAAACAGAATGTGGCCCGGAGTAGCGTAGAACAATCTTAGCCAGACTGTCGCCGGGCCGTTACGAAGTATATATAGCGCATTCTCTACAGCCACAAACCCCAGGGCCGCTGTAACAGCGAAAGTCAACCCATCCATAGGTGATCTGAAATCGGATCGGCGATAAGCCCCCACCCAGACGGCGAGCAACTTGAAGAATTCCTCGACGGGCGCAATCATGAAAAAGCTTGAAAACATGGATTCCCGGAAGGTCTCCTTAGCTACACTCGCGGCCAGGAGGTGCTCCACAATAGCGGTTGGAATAGTGAAAAGGGCGGCCCAGACAAAAACGCGGAATACGCTCTCGGATGATGTCTCTTCACTCCGGTTAATTATGAAGAAATACAGCAACCAGATAACGCCCGGCGCTACGCCTATGAGAACGTAAAGGAACTCTATGACAAGTAACCTCGTTTGACTTTATTTGCGTGACCGTATATCACGGATTTTGACGGTCGCCAAGATCGACATCAACAAATGGAGATCCAGAGTGGTTTCATATTCGGAGCAGATTGACAAGGTTCAGGATGAATCCGGCGAACTTCTTAGGGTAGAAAACATTGTAAAGAGCTTTCAGGTAGACCAGACTTTCTTCCGGGGCAGAGGTCAGAAACTGCGTGCGGTTGATGGCGTTGATCTCAGCATTTACAAGGGAGAAACATTGGGTCTGGTTGGCGAATCAGGCTGTGGAAAAACAACCGTTGGCAGACTCATACTCAAGCTGGAAAAAGCCGATTCCGGCAAGGTGTGGTTTGAGGGTCGCGACATATCCCGGATCGGTTTTGGGGATATGCAAAAATTGAGAAGAAAAATGCAGATCATATTTCAGGATCCCTACTCATCTCTCAATCCTCGCCGTACTGTAAAGAGCGCCATAATGGAACCCCTGATTATTCACAAAATCGGCTCAAGAGCGGACAGAACCGATAGGGTTAGGGAACTTATGCATGAAGTGGGGTTAAGACCGGAATTCGCAGACAGGTATCCCCATGAATTTTCGGGGGGACAGAGACAAAGAATTGGAATAGCAAGAGCCCTCGCTCTTAATCCCAGCCTGATCATCGCTGATGAACCAGTTTCGGCTCTCGATGTCTCTATACGCTCACAGGTTCTTAATTTGATGGAAGATTTACAGGAAAAATATAACCTGACTTATCTGTTCGTTTCCCACGATCTTTCTGTGGTCGAACACATTTCAGATCGTGTGGCCGTGATGTATCTGGGTAAGATTGTGGAAACCGGTCCCCGGCGAGAAATATACAAAAACCCTTTACATCCTTATACTGAGGCCCTCTGGAGCGCTGCCCCCGTACCTGACCCAACGGTCAAACGCCAGAGAATAATACTCGAGGGAGATGTCCCAAGCCCGATTAATCCTCCAACAGGTTGTCGTTTTCACACTCGCTGCTGGCTTAAAATTAAAAAGTGCGTTGAAATCGCTCCGGAACTTAAAGACATGGGGGGCGGACACAGCGCATCCTGCCACGTTAGAGCCCCAGGTCAATGAAATCGTCGCACCGTTGAGGCGTTAGGCTTGTGTATATCTGTCTGTATATCTATTGGATTTTTATTTAATTATCGTAATTTCTACGGGTCTTGAATAACTCGATTACACGGTTCAACGAGGGTGGTAAAAATCTCTGTAATTTGGATGTGTTTTGACAGTTAAGAGAAACATTTATCAACACCTGTTTATAAGTCTTAATACCGTGATTATGGAGCTTTCCGCTATTCCATAGATTACAGCAGGTTATAACTAGCGTTGATTTCATTAGATATTTTGGGCGTCCACAAATAGCGCACTATGGGTACGGGATAGGACCAGACTGAGTTTCTTGAATTTATCAACAGGATTACCCATGAGTTATCCACAGGGTCTGTGGACATGAGTTGGCAGCTTAATGGTATTACTTGCAAAACACTTTAAAATGTGGTCTTGATAACTGCCATCCACTTGTGGCTAATCGGCTGCGGCATTTACAAATAAAACATGATTTACAGAGGCATATATGCCGTTCATCAAGGAATGGATCCTTTCAATTAGCTTCATTAACCTTATCGACATAGGGTTTATTGCGTTTCTGATGTACTTTGTGGCGATCTGGTTCAAGGGAAGCAGATCCTTTCAGATACTGGTTACGCTGATTGGCACCGGCATTTTCTATTTTCTGGCCAGCAAACTGGGCCTGATTCTTACTTCGGTTCTGCTGCAGTATGTCTGGGCGGCAATAATAATAGTTCTGGTAATAGTGTTTCAGCCTGAAATCCGTCAGATGCTGGACAGGGCGTCCCCTATAAGACACTGGAAGAACCGGCAGTATCAGGGCGTCGACTCAAGCGTGGTGGAGGACGTAGTCAACGCAGTAACAGAACTGGCAAGACAGAAGACAGGGGCGCTAATAGTCTTTCAGAGGCTGGACGCGCTTGATAACCTTATTGTCAAGGGCAAGGAGCTGGACAGCGCTTTATCGGCCGAACTGCTTCAGGCTATTTTCCAGAAAAACTCACCACTTCATGACGGCGCCGCTCTGGTCCATCATGACAGGATCAAAGCCGCATCCTGTATTTTACCCCTCTCTCGCGATTAGGATCTCAGCTCAAAGTTCG
>DYRE01000209.1 GCA_020718965.1 Desulfomonile tiedjei | reverse complement strand
TTTAAGGGCCTGTCCAGGTTTTTAAACGCTTAGTCTCTGAAAGATCGGAATAAATATGCTGGATTCAAATCAAAGGTTGGATGCCATATCAGAGATGCTCGCTTTGTCGAGTCTTGGGGGGAAGAAAAATATAATTTTTAGCGGTCTTGAACTCAAGGGCCCAATGAATGTTGAAGCTATGATTAAAGCCGTACGAAATGCTGTAAAAAAATTCCCCAACTTTCAAAGTACAATCGAAGAAACCAAGATCAAGGGTCGTCACTATCTTGTCCGGAAACTTGACCCTAACATGAAACTACCGTCAGGTTTTTATGAGTTGAAGACCAGAGATGAGTCCTCTACCGTTCTTGACAATGTTTTATACACACTCAGTCCTCGCCTTGACCGGGATTGGGATCTGTTACATGAATCCCCCTTGGAATCATATTGCATACGTGTATCAGAACAACATCACGTGCTTGCTACGTTTAATCATCATTGCGCTGGTGACGTCGGCAGTATCATGGAATACGGCCAAGCATTGATGGCCGGTTATCATGAACTGGTTAAAGGACACAAAGCTGATTGGGAAAACGAACCATTGGCCATATCGAGTTCCAATAAAAGGCAAGTGGAGAATAGGCAGGCCAAAAAGCAAGCATGGTTAGACAATGCCAGAGAAACTCTATCCAGCTTTTTGAAATCCCCTTCCATACCCAAGGGTACTGGAAATCGTGGCAACGACCGACAATTCCATATTAAAAGAGTACTATCTCCGGAAGAGTCCCAAACTCTGACTCATCGAACAGGACTAAGTCGGGCCCTCTTGCCGGATCGTCTTACTGCGGCTACTCATTTGGCTGTTGACGAATGGAATTGTGAGCGAGGCGTTTCTCCCGGCGAACTCACTTCGTCCATGACGGTCAACATGCGAGGCCGATACAAGACATTGAACAACCCCAACAACAGCGGGCTTATCTTTCTGAACTCAACGCCAAGCGAACGAACAGACCCTAATAAATTGTGTCGTTCCCTTGCGATGCAAAGGATGAAATGCTTTAGAGCCCAAAGCGATTTCAGCTACTACCATAGGTTGGAAAGATTTAACAACATAGTCCGAATATTGCCTTTTCGTCTAAGACGCCGGACGGTAAGCTTTGTCATGGATAAGCACGAGGTTTCAGTAGCCATAACGCTTCTTGGCGTCCTCTGGCCGATGCTGAAGAATGGCAGACCCACAGGAGAAACATTCCTGGAAAAATCTGGCGACCTAGTTATGACAGAAGTTCACGGTCTTGGTTACAAGCTTGCGTCAAGCACTCGCTTGCTGTTAGTCGCCTATCTGTTTCGAAATCAGTTCAATTTCATTCTGACATCATCAGCTTCACTCTTCACGAGACAGGAGAGTGAGCTTTTTATGGACCTGATCATGAAAAATCTGTTTATTTGAGTTTGCGGAGATTATGAGCAGACGAAACTTGTATGAACAAACAGCGGATCGGATTGTCAATTATTCGATTCAGGAGGCGGAATTTGCTTCATGCGATTGCGCCAATCCTGAAAAGTATATGAAAGAGATTTTCTGATAATTTCTGTCAGCATTCTCGGCGAAGACCAGACGTTAACCATTTGAAAACATTCCCATGTGCAATGACACTTGGTTTCAGAGATCATTTCCATTTCTTTCAGGGCCTGTTTGGAACGAAGCAGTTCCATTGGGTCGTAATTGTGATCACGTAGGTTGCCTAGTACAATATTAAGTAGTTCGCAGAGAACTATGTTGCCATCAGCGGTTATGACGAAACACTTCTTGCCGGCTTTACATGGTACGGCCATTTTGTTGTACTTTGCGCTCTGATAAATTACGTCGCCTACAAGGTCGGCCATCGCCACGCCAGCGATTCTGAAAGGATAGTTGTTTGACAGCCCTTTTCTCACCAACGGCATGATTTTCTTAAACACTTCATAGTAATGATCTACATCAATATTAGATAGAGAACTGTTAGGAAGAGAGTCCCCCCGAATCATGGCAACTGAATATGGAACACCAATTTCTTCGGTGAAAAATTTTGCAGTATCAAGAAACTCGTGAGCGTTCCAGGCATTGTAGGTCCCGTGCGCAAAGACGGCTAGACGACTCGCGCCTAAATTCTCCTGGAGTTTTTTAAGTTCCTTTAGCGTAGTAACTGCGTGGTCGAAACTTCCCTTCTTATTTCTAATTCTGTCATGCGTCTTACTGCCACCGTCCACGGAAACCGCAATAGCCAAAGCTAAACCATCACACTTGCTCAACGTGGACTGTACGAAAGTTAGAGCAAGATCAGTCAACCAACCATTGGTTGACACATTTAGTATATGGACTCGATTATTTGTGTAAAAAATTTCGGCTATTGTATCAAGATTTGAACGGAGCATAGGTTCTCCGCCAGCCATTGTGATGTATTTAATTTTCCCCAGGTTTCTTGAGAATCGATCGATCTCGTCGATTGTCAAGTCATTCCCAGGCTTTTGGTTTTCCATGTGGTTGAAACAGTGCTGGCACTTAAAGTTGCAGCGTTGGGTCACGTAGAAAATAAAGTATGCAAGTGAGTCGGTGAGCTGTACTCTAATATCGTCCCAAAAGTTTGCGTAATTCCATCTCATATAAAATACTGCGAGAGGATCTGGTCATGTTAGCATCTGGGAACCATCAATTGATGACCTTAAAAAATCTGTCCCATCGGATTTGAGAATTCTCTTTGGCCGAATAATAAATCAGGAAAGCCTTTCCTTTCACGTCTTCCAGCGGGACAAACCCCCAAAATCTACTATCATGGCTATAATCTCTATTGTCTCCCATGACAAACAGAAATCCTTCCGGAACTTTTTCAAGGGCTAAATTATCCCTTGGATTCAAATCTCCAGGCATTATTACATTGCTATTAAATCTGGCCCCAGGGGTAACAGATTCCTTGCCATTGACAAAAACCCTTTTATCTTTGATTTCTACGGTGTCTCCGCCAACGGCTATCACCCTTTTTATGAAATCCTTAGTCCGGTCTTCCGGATAGATGAAGACAATGACGTCACCACGTTGTGGCTGAAAAATCTCGGGAAATCTTTTGCTGGTAAAAGGGATCCTGACACCGTACAGCAATTTGTTCACGAGAATGTGGTCGCCAATTAACAAAGTTCGCTCCATAGAGCCGGATGGAATTTTAAAAGCTTGAACAAATACCGCCCTGATAATAATAGCAAGTATAACGGCTACAACAAGGGCTTCGGTGTATTCCTGAAAAATTGTTCGTTGAGACTTTTCTTTTTGTAGGGGAAAGTTTCCGGTTTGAGCCATCTTCTTGATCATCCAGTCTGGTCGCAATTAAAGTGCAATACGGTCAGATCATATCTGACATCGTATCTTAGTGTAAAGCGGTTCAACATAATTGATTTGAAAAATGCCTTAAATTTGTATTCTGGAGAACATATTTTTTGTCAAATCCGCTAGATAAAGACGTTCCAAGGTATTTTTGCGCCGCCGATAAAAAACCGGAGGGGAGAATTTTATCCTCACCCCCCGGTCCGCCGGTTAACATGCCCCTCCCTCCCCCGAGGTTGAGGCCAGCATCTAGCTATCATCACGGGAGTCTCTAGTCAAGTTCTTCTTCAAAAACCGCCAAACTAGTTAATAAAAACCGTACAAACATCTTACAGGTTTTTGTTAGAAATTAAAAAATGTCCACGCGTGAACATAGATGCTCATCTATTCCGAAACACCACCAAGGTAAGCCTGTTTGACCTTTGGGTTGCTAAGAAGCTCGTGTCCAGGGCCCTCCAGAGAAACCACACCATTTTCGAGCAGAAAAGCGTAATTTGCTATCCTTAGAGCGGCGTTGGCATTCTGTTCAATCAAGAAAATGGTCACACCTTCATCTCTGATTTTCTCCACAATTCTGAAGACATCTGTGACAACCATTGGGGCAAGGCCCAAAGAAGGTTCATCCATGATCAGCAGTCTGGGTTTTGACATAAGGGCTCTTCCTATGGCAAGCATCTGCTGTTCTCCGCCGGACAAGGTTCCCGCAAGCTGTTGGGAACGCGACGACAGCACAGGAAACGTGTCGTATACTCTATCAAACAACCTCGATAATTCGGATTTAGCCCTTGTATAATAAGCTCCCATCAAAAGGTTTTCCCTGATTGTAAGGTTTGCGAATACTTTTCGGCCTTCGGGGACATGAACCAGGCCAAGTCGCTGAATTTTATGGGGAGGTAAATTTTTAATATTTTTACCTTCAAATTGAACATTTCCGGCTTGAGCCATTACAAGTCCGGATATGACCCGCACAGTTGTGCTCTTGCCGGCTCCATTGGACCCCAATAGGGTTACTATCTCCTTGGCCTCAACCTCGAGAGACACTCCTTTAAGTGCCCTGATGCCACCGTAACTGACCTGCAAATCT
>DYRE01000208.1 GCA_020718965.1 Desulfomonile tiedjei | reverse complement strand
TCCCAGAGGCGTGATCGTTTGTTGCTGAACAAATTTAATTATTTCTGCGGTTTCAGAAGGCAGTGTGCCACCGTTGGTATCACATAGGCAAAGTATATCGGCTGAAGCAGCCGCATGAAGAGTGCTTAAGGCATACTCTGGATTTCTTTTGAAACCATCAAAAAAATGCTCAGCGTCAAATACAATTCTATCGAAGCGTGATCTCAGGAATTCTATGGTATCCCGTATCATCTGAAGATTGCGCTCAAGTGAAACTGCTAGGATTCCAGTAACATGGAGATCCCAGCTCTTTCCTACTATAGTGACAGAAGATGTTTTTGTATCTACAAGACTTTGAATCTGAGGGTCTCTATCGGGAGCAAGATCAGATCTGCATGTGCTACCAAAAGCCGTGATTACGGAATGTTTGAAATTAAGTCTTCTAGCCTCTTCAAAAAAACGTCGATCTTTTGGATTTGACCCAGGGTAACCCCCTTCTATGTAATTTATTCCAATATTATCCAGTTTCTGTGCAATCCTGACTTTGTCATCAAGCGAGAAAGTAATACCCCAAGTTTGAGCGCCGTCCCTCAATGTTGTGTCGTAAAGCTCTATTGGAAACAAATTTATTCTCCTGAACCACTTTGATTAAAGGGATTTCTCAAGCTCAAAAACGTCATGAAGAACCCGCACGGCCAACTCTGCGTATTTCCGTTTTATTACACATGAGATTTTAATTTCCGAGGTTGATATCATTTCAATGTTGATGCCTTCCCGAGCGAGAGCAGCAAACATTTTCGACGCGACACCCGTGTGAGATCTCATACCAAGACCTATGATGGAGACCTTGGCCACGTCCTTGGATCCCGATAATTTCTCAGCTCCCAAGATTTCTCTAACTCCCTGGCATATTTCCAGCCCTTTTTCCAGGTCTGATTGCGGAAGCGTGAATGAAATGTCGGTTTTCCCTTCCTCGCTGGAATTCTGGATTATCGTATCTACGACAACATTTGATTCAGCCAGCGCCATGAAAAGCTGTGAAGCGGTCCCTGGAACATCCGGGATCCCCATGAAGGTTATCTTGGCTTCCTTCGTGCTGCATGTTACCGCTCTGACCGATTCCTTTTCCATATCTGAACTCTCCTCTGTAACTAGGGTTCCCTCGTTATCATTAAAACTTGATCTCACAATCAATGGGACTTTATGTCTCATAGCAAACTCAACTGCTCGAATATACAGCACCTTGGCGCCCAATGAAGCCATTTCCAGCATCTCTTCGTAAGCTATTGTTTTAATCTTTCTGGCTTCAGGGACGATATTTGGATCTGTGGTGTAAACACCATCTACGTCTGTAAAAATCTCACATAAGTCGGCTTTCAGGCCTGCCGCAACCGCAACTGCAGATGTGTCGGATCCTCCACGACCCAAGGTGGTAATTTCGCCATGGTCGTTTATCCCCTGAAATCCAGCTATTATAACGATGCGGCCATTTCCCAGGTCTTCACTGATCTTGTTTGTGCTTATGTTCGTGACTCTAGCGGCTCCAAAAGCTGTGTCTGTGGAAATTGGCAATTGCCACCCACAATATGATTTGGCTTTGTATCCGATTTTTTCGAGAGTCATGGATAAAAGCGCTATGGATACTTGCTCCCCTGTGGAAACAAGAACGTCCAGTTCCCGGTCATTAGGGATTGGAGTAATCTCCTTGGCCATAGCTATTAGACGATCGGTTTCTCCTGCCATGGCAGAGACTACTACTACCATATCGTTTCCCTGGTCTTTACGGGCAGCCACCCTGCGAGCTACATTAGCTATTCTATCCAAAGAACCGACGGATGTGCCTCCGTATTTTTGAACGATAACTGCCATATTTATTCTCCAGACAAATTTAAAGATGGTTCAGGAATCTTTAACAAAAGAGATCCGTGTTAGTGTTCCAATGTCTGAAATTTGATTGATCTGTTCTCTAAAAAATTTTGGAATCTTTCATCCCAGAAGCCTGAGACTACAAAGTTCAATTCCAGGAGCCTATAATTATCATTTTCATCACTTATGAAAAATACCCTTAATTCAGATTCGGAGACAGGATCCTCATCAGAAGCCCATTCTATAAGTAAGGCTCCTTGCAACTGCAGGATCTCCATCAATCCAAGTTCTTCTACCGCTTTGCCGCCCACTCTGTAAAGATCAGCGTGATCTATGGTGAGAGAACCCTCATATCGGTTTACAAGGGTAAAGCTGGGACTGATGACTTCATCCACGGGGATACCTAGCGCTTCCGATATAATACCTTTGGCAAGCCTTGTTTTGCCGCTCCCGAGGTCACCCAGGAGTGTAATAAAGTCCCCTGACATCAACACTGAACCAATCGCCCTGCCAACATCAATGGTGTCTTGTTCGGAGTGTGATTTAATCAGGATTTTGTTCAGCATTTCTTTTACGCGTAAAAAAACCGGCTTTTGGGTTGAAACTATGTCCAAAGCGTAATCTGTAATTATATCAGACTTCTTGGCTGCGAGCAAGAACAATTTACTTCCAATTTAATTCCCCATGGCGCCACTTCACTTAGCGGTGAAAACTGGCAACACATTCGTAGACATCACTGTAAATTTTATCTGTTTCCTTACCAGAAACTAGATGGTTACATAAGTTTTTTCAATTGTGGGTTGATACCGCCGGACAATCTTTGATATTGTATTGTTTTAGAATTATCTTCATGTTACAAGCACATCTCGGAGATTCATTAGATGTATGATGTATTGACAAATATGCGGTTTATATGATCATGCGTGAAGCGACTCTTGCTTGCGGTCAAAGAGTTGATCAAGCTTGTCCCGAGCCATTGTCATCAAAACTATGGGATTATTATTCAGCTAATTTAAGGATTCTGAAACTTTCACAAAGACAATGTGATCTAAGATAAGAGTAGATAGACCAGACCAATTTTTTGTTTAGACTAGAGAGGAAGGCTTGACGCCTTAATTAATAACCTATGGATTTCATAAAGCCTTTGCTAGCTCTTGCTCCAGATTACAGGAAGCGAAACAAGCGACCGTTTATAACTCTTAGCTATGCGCAGAGCCTGGATGGGTGTATCTCAGCGCGTCCGGGGGAGCCTCTGGCTTTAAGTGGACAAAGGTCGCTCAGGTTGACACACAAGCTCAGAGCATCACATGACGCAATCCTGGTGGGGATTGGAACGGTGTTTTCAGACAACCCCAGGCTTACAGTTCGTTTGGTCAATGGCGCCAATCCTAGACCGGTAGTTGTTGACAGTTTTTTAAGGATTCCTCTGGACTGCAACATATTGACCCAAACATCTCGCAAACCGATTATTCTGACGGGACATAGAGTTCCTGAAGAAAAACTTGAAGTTCTCGAGATGATGGGAGCCTCGGTCTTCAAGATTTCTTCCAATGAAAACGGATTCCTCAACCTTGGTGAAATGGTGGCCATATTGGGCGATTTGTCTATAAACAGCCTAATGGTTGAAGGCGGAGCCCGCATTATCACCAGTTTTCTTAAAGATAGATTACCGGATTTCATCGTGTTGACTCTCGCTCCAATTCTTGTTGGTGGATTAAGAGCTGTTAGCGATTTGGGCGAATCTGACCCTAGTCATTTCTTAAGGTTAAGAAATCCCGGCCACCGTTGGCTCGGAAATGACTTGATTCTGTGGGGAAATCTGATGTGTGATTTTGAAGACAGCGCTGAACTTCCCGCAGCGGTTGGAGGCCACCGTTTTTAGAAAGCTGTTTACCCTTTTATAGAAAGCCGTTGATACAAATTGAGCCGTTCAAATTCAAAAATTCCCGTTAAGTCCCTATATTTTGAGGGACCAGGACGCGTAGAGATAAGGGAAAGCTCCATTTCAGGTCCCAATTCAGGTGAGGTGGTCGTCAAGACGATATTTTCAGCAATTAGCGCCGGCACCGAATCTTTAGTTTACAGAGGGGAATGGCCACAAGATCTGAGGGTGGACGAAAGCATCTCGAGTTTGCAAGGTGGGTTCTCGTATCCTTTGAAATACGGTTATGCGGCGGTTGGCCGAATAATCCAGATTGGAGAAAATGTATCTCCAGAATATCTAGGGAAAAGAGTATTTTCGTTTAATCCGCATGAGACTGTTTTCCTGTCCAAGGCTGAAGATTTACTCTTAATTCCCGAAATGCTGTCCACTGAGGATGCTTGTTTCATACCAACAATGGAAACGGCTGTAAACTTGGTAATGGATGGCGCTCCGATATTAGGAGAGGTTGTCACTATATTTGGACAGGGTGTTGTGGGGTTGCTGACAACTGCTATTTTAGCAGGTATGCGTACCGCCAAAATTGTCACGTTTGACAAATATACCCTTAGAAGGAAAGCCTCATTAGGGTTTGGAGCCGATTTGTCAATTGACTCAACCGCTGATTTTGGAGTTGATCACTTCGAAGGGTTTTTACAGAATTCGATAAGTGATGACTACAGATCTGATTTGACTTATGAACTTTCCGGT
>DYRE01000603.1 GCA_020718965.1 Desulfomonile tiedjei | reverse complement strand
TCGTGGATTAAGATAATGACGCCGGTGATTCTTATAAGCATTTGCATCGGCACTGGTTCGTTAGCCCACTTCTCCCAGATCTCGTAATCTTTCTGAAGGGCTTCCTGAAGCTCTTGATGGTCAATTTCCAAAGCCCGGATCACGTTTCCGACCAGTTCACCGCTTCCTGCGCCTTCCCGCTCGAGGTTGCAGATTCTGATCGCCCACTTGGACCTGTTCCTGTAACCCGATAACTCGGCGAGTTGACCGAAGTTAAGCCCTTTAGCCGCTCTGTGTTTGTAAATGAGTCTTCTAAGATGCTTGTTCATTTGTTTCCTCCAGTGCTCATGAATGTGGTCAATGATTTGATTCCAGCGCCGCTTTGGCCCACAAAAACAAAAAATCCCGTTCAACCTGGAGTGTTGAAACGGGATAACCTTTTCACCACTTTTAGCTGAACTTCTAATGCGCTCGCAAGCCGTGGGGCAAATCAGCGCTCTATTGCAAAACTCTATGCAATAGTTATAAACATGTTACGTTCCATAGGACGATAAGTGTCCGTTCTTTTCTTAATGCCTGACGATTTTTTTGGAAGGGGAGAATACGCGAAATGCAACCAACAGTCGTAACCGTCAATGGCAGACCCTTTGAAGTCTGGACGAATCCTTCCTTTTTGGAATTGTCTGAAATCGGCCCGTTAGTAAGATTCACAGCGGATAACAAAACCCAGAATATTTATGTCTGGGAGTTCAATTCAGGACATCATGGGGATGTATCTATTGGCTTGAAGTTGGAAGATCCTTACAACTCCCTTAATTTTTTAAGGGGACATGCGGCAAGAAAGGATGACGGAACCTATGAGATGGTCGGTTCAGATTTCCTGGAATCTTTCGTTGGCCGCCTGGCCGGTAAAGAAAAGGTATTTTTGACAAACTTTTTAAACCAGCCATGGGATTGGGTGGATAGCTACATCCGTGTCACAGGCTGGCTTCATTCATTTGGGGAGAGGTTAAGTCTTTAGTT
>DYRE01000602.1 GCA_020718965.1 Desulfomonile tiedjei | reverse complement strand
TAAAGCAAGGCGGTTCCTGTCCATGTGATAATTTACAGCCAGAAGTTGACCACGTTCTATCTCCTGAATTTTACGCCTACGTTTTTCAGCTTCTTGATGCGCCTTTCTGAGTTCATCAATGGAAAGATCTGAAATGCCTATAGTCTTTCCATCGAGATTAAGGGACACTATTTTACCGATGAACGGACCCCACTCCATTCTCTTTACATAAATCATGTCTTCTGGTTTGGAGCGTTCACTTATTTCATAGTCTGACGCCCATTTGTAGTCTTCGTTGTACAGATCAAAATTACCGGTCTTGTAAAGCGCCCTCTTTAAATATCCATCGTTATTCTCAAGTTCTTTCCTGGCTGATTCAGGCAATGATGGAATTCGGTCCGGTTCAGGCTTGTATTTTTCCGACCTGACAAACTCTCCCGCAAGCTTCGAACCGTCGGTCAGTCGCAATACATCTATACGCTTGGGGTAAAAAGTTGACAGACCATTATAAGCGATGAGAGTTAGAAAACCAAAAATCATCAGGAGGCCTATAACCAGGGTTCCTCCCAGTATCCACACCGCTGGCTCACCTCTAGCCTTGAAATCGCAGGTACGCTTTCGGTTTTCGTCTGGTCGGGATTTATATTTGTCCATTGAGCCGGTCCTAGAGTTTCAGCGCTTTCTTACGGAAGCGTTGCCGAACAATTTCGGCCAGGGTGTTGATTATGAAAGTCATTGCAAAAAGGACAAGTCCAGTTAGAAAAAGAGTCCGATAAAGTGTTCCGTCTTTTGGCGCCTCAGGGAGTTCAACAGCAATATTGGCCGACAGAGCCCGTAGGCCACTGAATATGTTCAGGTCCAGCACGGGTGTATTGCCGGTCGCCATCACCACGATCATTGTCTCTCCAACGGCTCGTCCCATTCCTATCATTACGGCGGAGAATACCCCGCTTATCGCTGTCGGCAAGACAACCCACATGGCTGTCTGCCAGTTAGTGGCTCCACATCCGAGACTGGCCGACCT
>DYRE01000207.1 GCA_020718965.1 Desulfomonile tiedjei | reverse complement strand
AAATAGTTTTTAGGCTTATGGTACTGAATTCAGACGCAGATGAGAATCAGCCATTGAAGTTATCCCTTTCAGTTAGATGTAGCGAATTTGTTGTAAAAATTGAATATAAGGGACTTCCGGTAGAAGTAGAAAAGGGTTTATCGGATGTTCCTTCTCCTTTTTCGTTATCCATTAGATCTAAGGCCATAGATAATTTTCGGCTCATCAAGGCAGGGAAAACGGGGCAGACGTTTGAGTTATCAAAGCTGATACCTCATTATAGCTCTGGTCCTGTTATATCGGGCCATACGAACCGAACTGAAAATCTAAAGACAAGCTTATTAAAGGATCAGCAACCGCTTGAAATTAGGCTTATCAGGTCCTCTGAAGGTTTAAAACTGGCTCGCCTTTTTTATAGGGTTTATGGATACACCTATGGACCTAATTACGTCTATGATCCCCAACATCTTAAATACTTTGTTGAACACGGAGTGCTGGTCTCCGCTGTGGCCGTGAATTCCTCAGGCGAGTTCTGCGCCCATGCGGCCATGAGAATAGAAAAGCCGAGATCTAGAATTGGCGAGTTAATCTCCCTAGCTGTTGATCCCAACTACCGTGAGTCAGGTCTGGCTAAAAAACTTCATTTATATCTTCTAGAACAGGCTGTGGAACGCAGACTTAAGGGTCTTTTTGCTGAAGCGGTGACCATTCACCCTTTCAGCCAGCGACTCTGTTTGGCTCTGTCAGGAAAAGAGTCCGCCATCATGATGGGTTACATTCCTCCAAGTAATTTCAGGCAGATATCAGACGGACCTTTCAGGCAAAGGCAGATGGCGGTTGTTTATTTCTTTGGTTTGACAACTGAAGAAAAAAGCCTAACAAGTTTTGTGCCGAACAAGCATATTTTAATGATCGAGAGAATCTATTCCCAGTTGCGCCTCAAGAGAAAATTGCTCAGCGACGAGGCTCATCCTGTGAGCGCGTCATGCGGCGATACGGCTTTTGATATTAAAGTAAAACGGGACATGAAAATTGCGTCGATCACTCTTCACGTATACTGTCCTGACACAGTAGAACTTGTTAGGTTTAAATTAAAAGGGCTTTTAGAATCAGGAATTGAATATGTTTTCCTTGACCTACCGTTGTCCAACAGTTCGACTCCGTATTTTGCTAATGAGTTCGAATCAATGGGTTTTTTCTTCTCGGGTGTAATTCCCTATTTAAACGACGGAGATTCGCTCCGTTTACAATTTTTGAATACATCAGAAGTTAACCTTGACAGCGCTGCAGTCGTTTCAGAATTTGGTCAGAAAATGTCAGAATATGTGAAATTGATGAAAGAAAGAGCCCCAAATTTTCAGGAAAGGGCTGTTCAATTATAACAAAAAGTCTAGATGAAAAAATCGCCAAAAATATTTTCTCGTATCTTCAATTTATATTCTTTGAAACAAATCTCCCCAATATGATAAGAAGATGACACGTGTTGTAATTTCGACGTTAGCTTGCTAATGACGCTCCTGGAAGTGTTAACCCAATGAATGAATATATGAGGATTTTTTCGTGCCAATTAATAGCGAAAGGGGGGTTAAACTATGGCTAGAGTATTAATCGTCGACGACGAATCGTCAATAAGGGGTTTGTTGCGTCAGGCTTTTGAGATGAATGGGTTCGAGGTTGTGGAGGCGTCTAACGGGACTGAAGCAGTTCGGACATTTGGTGAAGGCGGAATAGATCTTGTGATAACCGATATAATAATGCCTGACAAGGAAGGCCTTGAATCCATTATGGATTTGAAGGAAATGGACCCTGACGTGAAGATCATTGCAATGTCAGGGGGAGGAAGACTGGAGCCTCATTCGTATTTACAGATGGCTGCAAAATTTGGAGCAAAGAAAGTCTTTCAAAAACCACTGTCAATATCCCTTCTTCTTGAGGCAGCAAGAGAACTGACGGCATCGGATTAGTGTGGGGATGTCAGTCGTTGATTGGTCAGGCGAAGGGGGTATGATTGTGAAGACCCGCCATCGTTGAGGCTTTATTCGTTAGGATCCTGGGAAGCGAACAGTTGTGTCACATAGCCACTGAGAATACCTACTCCCATTCTCGCAAACTTGGCATTAAGAATATTTTTTCTGTGGTCTTCGCTAGTCATCCATGCCTGCACCATCCTCCGAGCATAATCATTTTGTTCCGAAGCTCCATGAGGGGGACCGGCGCTAGACCAAAAAACATTTTCTCCGAAGGTAACCGGCGGAACAAACCGAAGTTTTTTCATTCGCTCTTCAAAAGTTCTCCAACCCTCTGGGAATTTTTCTGAATCATGAGCCATCATGCCTGACTCTGCTTGGTTACGAGAATGGATTTGCGCTAATTTTCCTAAAAAGAGATTCGTTTTCAAAATGGGTAAACTTCTTTTTTTTCGTTCCTGGTTGGTCCATTTTAGAACGTATGATTCAATTCTCCGGCGAGTATTTTCCTCGATGTTCTGAAATTTAACTGTGCCTGATCTTTCGATTGGGTGGCTGTCTTTTGTCGAAACGTGGAAGTCGTCGGGTTGCCAGCCCAAACAAATTTCAAAAAAAATACAGAGTAAGAAAAAAAAACAGGACAAGCAGGTGACTAGTAAAGTTGTAAGCCTATAAATCAGGTTCATCTCCGGGTTAATGGTTCCTTGGGTGAGTACGCTTCAAAGAAATGTTTCATGATGAAACTGACCGTATCACGATTTACATGAAAGTTTTCTCGACCTTCTTCGTATATGGATTGTCCCATCATAGGTCTGAATATGGAAGCCATCTCGAATGCTGGGAAGTAAGTGACATTAGGATGTGAAGAAGTAAATTCATCTGCTACCGCCCGCAATGTGGATTTAGAATTGCAGCTTGCGCTGATGACGTCACAGTCCTTTCTAAATGTGGCCCAGAGATGAACAGGAGATACTGTCACAAAAATATGACACCTAGGGTTGCTTGCCATTAGCAGAGCGTGGATTCGTTCCAGGTTCAGCAGATTTTCCTGGTAACGGGATACCCTAAATTCGTAACGACTCATGTCTCCGCCCTCGTTGACATAAGGGCCGGATGGCAAACAAATTACCGAACCATCAACACAGTCCTGCCATATTTCGGTGAGTCCAAGAGTCAGTATCAGGACCTCAGCCGATTCCAGGGCACGGCGGGAACACTGAATATGATGTGTAAAATCGGTCTGCGCTCCGGCCTCGGATTCATACAAGATTATTCGTCTGTACGGATCCTGAACGGTTTTTGTTTGGGGCGCGTTCCACCAGCGGACGTCTGGATTGAATTCTCCGAATGTATATTCGAAAATCTGGCGCATAGAAAAAGTGTTATACAATCTTTCCCATGCGGCTGACGCATGCTTGGACGCAGGATGTTCAGTTTCCTCAGTGATGTAGGAAAAACCCTCCTTTAGTAACTCAAACTTAATCTCCCTTGCAAAACAGGACCCCATGGAGACTATGTTGGTGTTTCTCGAAATTTTGGGACCAGAATATGGAGCCAGAAGAAAGGCCTCACGCCAGGCCGGGTTGTCGTACGATCCCGGCCAGACCTGCCACGATTCGAAAGTATGCCCAGGGTGCACATCAGATCGAGACATCCGTTTCCTAACTTTAACAGAAAAGATTAGCGGCCCGCAGGTTAAATCTATCGTCTATCCCGTGCAAGGGGCTAGTTAGCAAATTAGTCAACTGATTTTTAGAAATCACCAAATTATTCTCCTCAAACACTTGTAAATAACAAACATCAAGCTCCGTACTTGACCTGCCGAAGAGCGTGAGCGGTAATCAGTTTCATGAGATTTGACGCGTTAAACTGTCCAAGCGCGCCTTTGAGACATTGTGACTCCCCAAAAGCCGAAACGTCGGGGTTAGATCTGGTCATCCCAGGCGCTCGAAGAATTATTGGAACAGGATGCCAGCTATGGGATTTTAAGACAGCCGGAGTAGAGTGATCTCCGGTTATGACCAAAACGTCCGGACCAAGTTGAAGTATTCTCGGAATTACAGCATCCACTTTCTCAATCTCTTTGACCTTTGCGTCAAAATCTCCATCCTCTCCTCTGCTATCGCTATATTTGTAGTGGAAGAAAAAGAAGTCAAACTCAGACCATTTTCGTTCCAGAGCAGCTAGTTGATCGTCAAGATTTCTGAGTCCATTTACACAAGTCATTCCAACAAGGCTGGCCAATCCCTTGTACATGGGGTAAACAGCCAGCGCAACGGCGTTCATCTTGAATACATCTTCAAACTTTGGTAAGCCCGGTTCACTTGACCATCCTCGTAGTGTAACCATATTGGCGGGTTTTTCGCCTTTGATTCTCTCGGAAGCCCTGGCAACCCATTCATTTACAAGATCAGCCGTATTTCTAGCTTCGAGTAAACCGTCAAGGGGTCTCAACTTGAGAGGTTTGATACCAACTTTTTGTGGGTCGGTTTCATTCAAGGCTGAAGAAAGCTGAGGCCCTCTAAGAATCAATACAAAACGG
>DYRE01000206.1 GCA_020718965.1 Desulfomonile tiedjei | reverse complement strand
AAGGATCATGTCCACGACTTTCGGGAGTCTATCAGGGGCGTTGAACATTCTTTCCGTTCTACATAGACCTATTCCTACTGCCCCATAGTCACGAGCCTTGGCAGCGTCTTCCGGTGTGTCGGCGTTTGCCATCACGCCTAATTTTGCGTTTTCGTCTGCCCAACCGAGCAGAATGTGCAGATATTCACTAAATTCAGGCTCAATTGTCGGTATTTCTCCCAAATAGACATTTCCTGTGGCGCCATCGATGGTGATAATGTCGCCTTCGTGGATAACTTTGTCACCAACTATAGCCAACCGATGTTCAGTTTGAACAGTGATGCCCTCTGCTCCCGCAACGCACGGTTTTCCCATTCCTCTTGCAACAACCGCGGCGTGAGAGGTTTTGCCGCCCCTACTGGTCAATATGCCCTGCGATGCGAAAAACCCGTGAATATCTTCTGGCTTGGTTTCCTCGCGAACTAGTATTACCTTTTCACCCAGCTTGCCTTCGGTCTCAGCGCTGTCAGCGTCAAAAATGCATTTGCCTGAAGCCGCGCCAGGCGATGCGGGAAGGCCGGTAGCCAAAGGAACAGCTTCATAATTTGGGTCTAATCCTGGATAAAGAAGCTGTTCAAGATGCTCTGGATTGATCCTGAGCAATGACTCTTCCTTTGTTATCAATCCTTCTTCGACCATTGCCACAGAGGTTTTTACCATAGCCGTAGCATTCATTTTTCCGTTACGCGTCTGCAAACAATACAGAGTCCCGCGCTCTATCGTGAATTCAAAGTCCTGAATTTCCCTGTAGTGCTTTTCGAGCTTGTTTCTCAAATCTTCCAGTTGTTTGTAAAGGTCCGGCATCTCTTGAGACATTGCCTGAATAGGCTTCGGGGTTCTGATACCAGCCACTACATCTTCACCCTGCGCATTAACAAGATATTCCCCGAACATAACGTTTTCACCTGTAGCCGGATCGCGCGTAAAACCGACGCCAGTCCCACTGTCGTTACCCATATTCCCAAAAACCATGGCCACTATATTTACTGCCGTGCCATTTGCTTTGTCCGGGGTTATGTTAAATTCGCGACGATAGTCCACAGCGCGTTTTCCCATCCATGAACCAAAAACTGCGGTAATCGCTATCTTGAGCTGATCATAAACATTTTCGGGAAAAGGTCTAAAAGTCTGCTCCTCTACAACATTCAGAAATAATTCACTAATCTCTTTAAGGTCATCAGTGGTCAAATCTATATCGGATATGGCTCCAGTCCTTACCTTCACAGCCTCTAGAGTTTGATCGAAATACTGATCAGAGACGCCCATAGCAATTTTTCCGTAAAGCTGAATAAACCTTCTGTAAGCGTCGTATGCGAACCGTTCATTGCCTGTCTGAGCAATGAGTCCATGTAAAGTGGAAGAATTGAGTCCAAGATTAAGAATCGTGTCCATCATTCCTGGCATCGACAGAGCGGAGCCGGACCTTACTGAGACCAGAAGCGGATTCTTTGGATCCCCAAATTTTTTTCCAGTCGCAGCTTCCAGTTCAGACATGTGCTTTTCTACTGCTCCCATAAGCCCATCAGGAAGTTCTGACTTACCGGAATCGAGATATGCGAGACATGCCTCCGTGCTTATGACAAAGCCTGGAGGAACATTCAATCCTATTTGAGTCATCTCACAAAGACCGGCGCCTTTGCCTCCCAACAATTTCTTGTTCTTGCCATCCCCTTCGAGAAAGGAGTAAACATACTTGTGGCTCATTTCACACTCCATATAGTTGTTTTGTACATATAAATTAGGGAGTTACAAATTAGGAAAACACGTCGTGGCATTAGACGCTCCAATTTTCCCTAAATTTAAATTTCAAAAGGTCCAAGTTGTTTGAAAGATAGATATTGTCAGGTTTTTAACTATAACAAATATTTCACATTAAACCAATAAAACTCTAACCAGAAGCCACAAGAAATTCTACATTCTAGTGTAGCCCCTGCAAAGACGCTTTCACAGATGGAAATAATTCCATCCTAGTATGAGGCAAAAAAAGAGCCGCCATGAAGTTGTCCATGTAAGCAGGATCTTCCGACAACTCAACATTAGTCATAGTTCTGGCTATTTCCCTAGATTTATCAAGCAAGTTTCTGTCGAGAACGGCCAAACGAGACCCCTTGAGCGATGAGTTACCTATAAACGAGAATTTTTCTCTCGGTATGTCCGGTAGTAACCCTATCGTTACGGCATGATCCAGGTTGATAAAACTTCCGAACGCCCCAGCAATTATGACTCTATCAAGGTCCGCCACGCTCAATCCTACTTTCTCCAGTAGACAGGTATATCCTGAAAACATGGCCCCCTTAGCGCGCAAGATGTTGTCCAGATCTACCTCACTGAGCGCTATATCTTCGTTAGAACCACTTTCGGCAGCCCGGCAAATTACGTATTCAAAACCACTTGCTCCCTTCCTGACTCGATCCGTACCAAGATCCTGAGCAAACTTGCCGTTTTGGTTAAGCAGACCAATTCTAAGCATTTGTGAGATAATGTTGATAATGCCAGAGCCGCAAATGCCTATTGCGGGTTTCAAATCAATAGTCTTGATCATTGGTTCAAATGTTTCCGGGTCAATAAGAACCCCTTCTATTGCCCCGGGCGCAGCTCGCATTCCATGTTGCAATCCTCCTCCTTCAAAAGCCGGACCGGCGGAACACGATGCTGTCATTAGAAGATCCCTGTTTCCCGCCACTATTTCTCCGTTGGTTCCAATGTCTATAAAGAGAGTCATTTCATCAGAACACCACATCCCATTTGCGAGCACACCGCTGACAATATCTCCACCAACATACGCGGCTACCCCCGGGAAAACACAAACGAATGACTCTTCCGGCATGTCTAATCCCAGGGATCTGGCCGGAACTGGCTCAATGTTTTGGGCCACAGGAACATATGGAGTCTGTCTAAGAAATTTAGGATACAAGCCCATAAAAAGATGAGTCATTACAGTGTTACCGGCTGCAACCATGTAACCGATCGACTCCCGAGGCTTTCCGCTTTTCCTAAGCACCTCATCAATTACCTCGTTAAGGCCTTGCACAACGCTTTGCTGTAACTTTTCCAAACCATCCCTTTTGAGGGCAAAAACGATTCTGCTTATGACATCGTCACCCATTGAAATCTGAGGGTTATAACGCGACGATCTGGCAATAACTTCCCTGGTGTCTATGTTGACAAGCTCAACCCACAAAGATGTAGTTCCAATGTCCACGGCCAGGGCTGTTCTCAGAGATACCCCGGCGGTAGGGGACACTTTCAATAAACGATAAAACGGCTTACATTCAGGCAAAGACTCCGGTTTTAAGGTTGCGGCAAATTTCCAATCTTGTTCACGGATTATGTTGGGTAAATTCTTTATTACGTCCAGGGAGGACATGACTGGAGCGAGACCGTGGTCAACTTTTAATGTTCGTATTATTCGTTCGTAATCACTGGTGTTATCATCCAACTTGGGAGCTGCGGGATTCATTAAAGCCACGATTGTCATTGGGTTGGGCTCTGGAACAATGGGAGATTCCATGGGTTTAGCCGTTGACTGCATCCGCTCAGCTTCGTCTCTTGGAATAACTTTTCTACCAACTTTAGCTTTGGGTACTTCTATGATGACATCAGATTTCAATTTTGTCTGACACGCCAACACAAAACCTTGGTCTCTTTCATCCTTTGTGATTTTTTCAGTTGTTTCAGCGTCGACTTCTCCTGCGATGATTTTGACCTTGCATTGCCCGCAAGCTCCGGTTCCTCCACACGCTGCAGGAATAAATACACCGGCGTCCAGGGCCACATCCAGCAAAGACTGGCCTAACTCCGAATTCACAAGTATATCGTCTGGAAGAAAACGAACTTTTATCTTTTCACTCATGATTCCTCCAACCACTGAATTGTTCCGTCAGGAAATCAAAAGGTCTTGATGTCAATTTCCTGACTCAAGAGCAAAATCCGGACAAGCTTTCACAGCCAGCCGGAATTAGTTATTTTAAGGCCGACAGCCTAGGGCGGTCTTAAGTTGGTTTGTTATTGTGTTAGATTATGCCATATTACGTCAATGATACAATATATGAATTTGACAGTTTGTGAAATCTTCAAATCCATACTTGGTGAATCATCTTTCTCTGGGCTGCCTTTTACAATTGTCAGGCTTACTGGTTGCAATCTTCGATGTTCATACTGTGACACCAGTTACGCATGGACCGAAGGAAGCAATATAACCACGTATGGAGTGATGGAGATAGTTCGCGGTTTCGGTGTGAAAAACGTTTTACTGACTGGGGGTGAACCACTTTTTCAAGCTGGTTCAACGGAGCTTTTGGACTCACTTGTTGATGATGGCTATGTAGTTCTAGTAGAAACCAACGGATCGATTGACATATCGGTTCTACCCCATGGCGTGATCGCTATCCTGGACATAAAATCTCCAGGCAGTCATCAGTCCCATATGATGGACCCCCACAATCTCGAAAGGTTAAGACCTGAGGATGAAGTTAA
>DYRE01000205.1 GCA_020718965.1 Desulfomonile tiedjei | reverse complement strand
ATGTTCGAGACTTTTAACATGGGTGTAGGGATGATGCTTATAGTGCATGAATCTGAAGCTGACAAGGCAATTCATTACTTGAGAGAATCGGGTTTACCTGCCTGGCGCATGGGAAACACTCGAGTTAGATCCAATGACTCCGAAGAGCAGGTGATAATAAACTGAATGTCCAATACATAACCGATTCTAACATGACAGACCAAGACAGATTCCATGATCTCACTCTCCTTGAAGCTCCTTTACTGAATGTTCTCATTGAACAAGCCGACCCCAACAATAAAGAGCCCATACTTACATGCATTCTTGAGACTCCGGATCCTCGCCTTACCGCTGTTCGTATTGAGGAGTTACTCGAACTAGATGTGGAAAACCTCCTTTCCCAATTGGCGGTAGAACTGGATGCATGGAGATGTTTTTCGAGGACGGTTGGGGGGTCTGCATTCCTGTTTTCAACCATCAAGCGATCCTTTGAATTGATAAAACAAGTGTTTATTTCCAGGGGTTTTGAGGTTACCAAAACGCTCATTCAGAAAGAGAAAGAACTCCGGGACAGACTTTTTAGAGAAGAAAGTTCCTCTCCTCTCGATCTGCATCGCGAATTGAGGAGATACAAAGAGGAAGAGTTTCTAAGAATTGGATGTAGAGATCTTGCCGGTATCGCTGACGTGGTGGAAGTCATGGCCGAACTTTCGGATTTGGCGACGGCTTCACTTGAGGTCACCCTGGATCATTCGTTCAAGCGGCTTGTAAAGAAACATGGTTCACCCTCTGGGTTATCCCCTGCATCTAAAGGTCTGGTAATTCTGAGCATGGGAAAATTGTCAGGTCATGAACTGAATTTTTCTTCTGATATTGATTTGATCTATCTCAGAAATCCTGAAGACGGATGGACAACAGGTCCAGACAGGATCTCTGTTTCGAAATTCTACGAACTCCTTGCAAGGTCGGTTAACAAGGCCATGTCCGATGTGACTGAAGATGGATTTGTCTTCAGGGTAGACCTTCGCCTAAGACCAGAAGGCGAAAAGGGTGAGCTTGTTCCTTCATTGAGAAACGCCGTGGAATATTATCTGTCCTGGGGTAGAACCTGGGAAAGAGCTGCGCTTATGAAGGCGCTACCTATAGCTGGTGATCTCGATTTGGGATATGAATTCCTGAAAGAAATTGAGCCCTTTGTATATCGCAAACACTTGGACTATTCAACATTGGATGAAATGCGTTCAATGAAGAGACAAATACAAACGCAGCTCAAAAAAAGGCCGGGACTGAACATAAAGCTTGGACAGGGAGGAATAAGAGAAATCGAGTTCTTCGTGCAGGCGCTTCAACTCATCAACGGGGGCAAGAACAGGAAATTACGATCCCCTTCTACCTTAAAGGCGCTTGACCTATTGAACGAGGGGGGGCTTTTGCCGGCTTCCACTGCGGAAGACCTGCGAGACGCTTATCTTTTCTTTCGTACGGTTGAGCATAGAATCCAGATTAACCACCAGCTACAAACCCATGATCTCCCGATTAAACTTGAGGAACGCAACGATCTGGCGCGACGTATGGGCTATCTCGAATCCTCAGCCCTTGATGAATTTCTTTCGGATCTGGACAAGCGCCGCAAGCTGGTTGAAGATCTTTTTTCTTCACTTTTCTATCATTCATCCGAAGACCAAGCCAGGCGATCTTCCTCCTTGACCAATCACCTTATAGAGTCAATAGAAGACCATAGCGCGACAGTAGCAATTCTCACAGATCTGGGTTTCCGAAATCCCTCATCGTCCTACCCTCTTCTGAAGAGACTGATATATCCATCCTCTAACGGTCTGATTTCAGAAAAAACCAGTGACTTGCTTGAACGGCTTGCTCCTATATTTATTGATGAATTGATAAAAGTACCCGAGCCAGAAAAAGCCCTAGTTACTCTAGATAGTTATATAGAATCTCTACAAAGCGCCCCAAACTACTATGCCACATTTCTAGAGAATCCAGCGACCGTAAGTTTCCTGATCCGAATCCTGGGAGAAAGCCGTTTTTTTACAGACCTTCTGATCAGGCATCCTGATTCAATTGATTCCCTCATAGGTAGGGGATTGCAAAACCTTCACATGGGTTACCAAACTTTTCGGAAAGAAATTCTCGAACGACTTAATTATACAGGGTCTCTTGAGGAAAAACTCGATGTTCTCCGAAGATTCAAAAATGAAGAGAGCTTACTGATTGGAGTTAGGCAGCTTACCGGAGAGATAGACTCCCCTGTTGCAAGACGGCTAGTATCTGAACTTGCGGATGTATGTCTTTCCGTGGCAGTGGAAATAGCGCATAGCGAGATGGAACGGAGATTTGGCTCCGAAGGATTAACAGATCCGTTACCTTTCGTTGTCCTGGGAATGGGAAAACTCGGCGGAAGGGAAATGACATATCTGTCGGACCTTGATGTAATATTTGTCTTTGATTCGCCAAACGACCACATAGGTAACTTGTCCTCTCGAGAGTGGTTTACAAGGTTGGCAAATCGCATGATTTCTATTCTCAGCGTTCCCACATCGGAAGGAACTGCATATGCCATTGATACCCGCTTAAGACCATCCGGCAATAAAGGGACTCTCGTTTCTACCCTTGAGTCGTTCGAAAGTTACCACCGAGAATCATCAGCTTTATGGGAAAAACTCGCGCTTATAAGATCCAGAGTTGTAACCGGGCCATCTATTTTGGGTCACAAAATCCATTCGATCATCACAGACTGTGTATTGAGGACTACTCTAAAAGAGTCGGACATTTCCGAGATATCAAGAATTCGAGAGAGAATGGAAAAAGAGATTGCCCTTGAGGACAAAGCAAATGTCGACTTAAAAACTGGGCAAGGGGGACTGGTAGACGTAGAATTCTTCACCCAAGCCAAAATCCTGGTTCATGCAAACCAATACCCCGAAATAGTGAAACCTAATACCCTGGAAGCCTTGTCAAGTCTTAGAAAATACGACCTGATCAATCAAAAAACCTACGACACTCTGGACGCGGGTTACCGATTCCTTACCAACCTCGAGGACAGGCTGAGAATAATGGAAAACCGGAGTATAGACAGGCTCCCGCTATCCGGTTCGAAGCTGAAGGGATTGGCAATGCGGCTTGGCTACGGCCAAAACGGAGACGCCCTCATTGATGATTACTTGCGCATTCGTAATGATATCAGACAGATTTATAATTCTTTCTTCGCGTCAGCCAACTCATAGGCATTTCAATTCGGATTGCCGAACCCGACGTTCCCGCCGGATAAGCCTTAGTTCACATTTGGTCTGGGGCGGACGCGAAAATCAGTATTCGTAAATTGTAGCCTCCCCCATACACTTTCACTCAAAAATCCGGGCGTCTTTGAGTTTGTTTGCTGCCTTGGCGATATGCATGCCATGATGTCTGGATGACACAAGTTGATCATCAGACAGGCCTTTGGGGCTTAAATCCTCTGCGTGCGCTCTTCCGTATGGGCCCCATTGCAATCCGGCGACTTTATATCCAGGAGTCTTCTTTGGCAGAGGAACAATTAGGAGGCCGAGTTCCGCCATATTGTTCAACAAAGAAAGCATGGCCAATTCGCAGCCCCCACCTCCGTTTCCGTATCCAGATCCTGAGGCGAACACAGCCCCCACCTTCCCTATCATCGTATCCTGCATCCAGGCTCCGCTACACACGGTGTCGATGAATTTCTTTACGCGCCAATCAATACTACCCATGTGAACTGGTGTGCCAATTACCAAGGCGTCGCAAGATAGTAACTGTTCCATCTTTGCATCTTTGGCTTCGACCAACTCGGGAATAGATTCTTCAACTGATTTGACGCCATCTGCCAGAGATTTTGCCATTTTCTCTGTACTGCCGTGGTCACTAGCGTAAACTATTAGGACCTTGACCATTTGTCTTCTCCATTTCTATTTATGTACTATGTTAGGAATAGATGAGCCCTTGCCAATGAGAGTGCTTTCGCTTTTGCATCGGAAGACTGTTATAATACGTTTAAGTATATGAATCCAACCAAATGAAAACACAAAGAGGAAATTTAAACATGTCTGGAGGAAACTTTATCCGGAACATCGACTTTGCGCAGGCTATCAATATCCTGGATCTTGTGGATTACCAGGAAGGCCGGGTTGTGAGCCGTACATTTGCCCAAAATGCCGTTATGAGTTTGACTTTGTTCGCTTTTGACTCAGGGGAGGGTTTGAGTTCCCACACCGCCGCTGGGGACGCTTTTGTCCAGGTTCTTGATGGAGAAGCTGAAATTACCATCGGATCGGAAGATGTCGTGGTCAAAGCTGGACAGGTCGTCGTGATGCCTGCAGGAACGCCGCATTCTCTAAAGGCCTCCAAGAGATTCAAGATGCTGCTAGTCGTCGTCAAGGTGGGCTGAATCGAGTAATGTGGTAAAGGAAATAGAGCCTTTCGATCGATAAGATCCCGATCATCGACATAAGGGAAACCGACCGAGTCTCTTTCCAAAGATATTCTTCGGCAAAAAGAGTTACGGATGTAAAG
>DYRE01000204.1 GCA_020718965.1 Desulfomonile tiedjei | reverse complement strand
AAAGAACCCCTGAATCTGCCCTGCGTGCAGATCAATGGTGAGAACACGGTCGGCGCCCGCCGCTGTAATTATGTCCGCAACCAGCTTAGCTGTTATCGGGGCCCTGGAAGCGACTTTTCTGTCCTGCCTGGCATATCCGTAATAGGGCATGACAGCGGTGACCCTACTTGCCGAAGCCCTCTTGAGGGCGTCGACCATCACGAGCAATTCCATTATGTTGTCGTTCACAGGACTGCATGTTGACTGAACGACAAAAACATCCATTCCACGGACATTTTCCCGGAATTCGACCTGAGTCTCACCGTCGCTGAAATGACCGACTTCAGCATTTCCCAGGGGGATGCCCATGTACTTGGTTATTGACAGCGCCAGCGCAGGGTTTGAATTCCCCGTAAAAATTTTCAGCCCTACTCTCATCCGCGGATCCTTTTTGCAAGGCAGAGGTATGGTAAAAAGAAAATAATACGATTAGCAGCCTTTCGTGTCAACATCAAATGGAATTTTTGTAATTGGCCGGATCATTATTCCAGGAATTATTAATATATGAGGCCTTCGGGCAAGCGATTCTCACAACAGGGGCTTCAAATAAACGCCAGTTCTTGATATAATAAAGCGTTTCATAAAAAATTCCGGAGGACTATCACATGAAAACACTATCAGTGTTTTTGTCGATGACCTTTTTTTGCCTGGCCATGGCAGGCTCCGTATGCGCTGCGGACAGAAATGCGCAGGTTGAAAAACCGATCCAGTTCGTAATTAATTACAATCCCGATTACAAGTGCGTCATGGTCTGCAAAGCCCCCAAGCCGGCGCTGGAGTTTCTCGAAGATGGACTCGCCTATGCGCTCGACGTGCCGCTCGCCCTGCTAAGCCCTATCACCAGCCCAATATTGGCTTCCATGCTGGAAAAATACGATTCCGGCCCTGACAGAACTTACGAGGGTAAAAGAGCGCGCAGATAGAGATCGCCATAAAGTAAAATCTAAAAAGGCGTCCGCGATCATTTGAGCACATAGCACTTTTCGTCGCCGACCTCTCCTTTCAGATGGAAATCGACCTGTTTCTTGGGGATCTCCTTCAGGTGATACACGATTTCCCATTCTCGCGCTTTGCCGTTCCAGGAATACTGGTCGAGAGCTGTTTTCTTGCCTTTCTGAATGTAGAGCATCAGGTACCAGCCGCCATATAACTTGGAATAGCAAATTTTGACGTTCTTGACGTTTTTCATGTGGCTGGCGAATTCCAGGGCGGCCCGGCTCACTTCCTCCTTTTCCATGGGATCTACCGCAGCCTCCGATGCGCCCTTCAGGTCTCCCGCCGGCGCTTTAGACAATTGCGGAGGTGGTGGAGGAGCCATCAGTTTCTTGACTTCCTCGTCGGTAGTTTTCCTGCTTGCCTGATCTACGCCAGTGTTCTCCGAAGAGGTTTTTTCAGCCTCCTTGCCTAACGTGTCCTCCTGTGGTTTCGCGCTCTTGAACACGGACACGCAACCAATAACCGTCAGGATTACAGCGCATGAAAAGGCGATCAACAAACCTCTATAGGATTTCATATATTATCCCGTCATCATTTAACGCAAGTAGCGTGTATTGTAAAAACAGTGTGATCATATCATGTTATACTTATATTTTCAACCTTTACATCCTAATTTCTTCAATAGCTTTCTCCAGGCTACTGCAAGGAATATAGCTCCCTTAATGAACTTTGTTCCCATATCCTTTCCAGAAACCAGGTGCGCATGCAGATGAAATACCACCTGGCCTCCACCGCGGTTAACATTAATGAAAAAACGGTACCCGGTGTCAGCGACTCCAAGGTCTCTGGCCAACTTCTTGGCCACATCTCCGATATGACCCAGTATGGCGTCTCCGTCGTCAACATCGTTTAAAGTTGGAATATGCTTTCTTGGAACTATGAGGATATGAATCGGCGAGGCTGGATTCGCATCCCAGAACGCAACCACGGTTTCATCTTCATAAACTATCTTAGCCGGGATCTTGCCTTCGACTATCTTGCAGAATATACAACCGGACATTTCAAAGCCCTCTCAAATAAATTTCCATAATTCTTAAGCGAAATCCAGCAAATGGCCAAAGAAAAACTTTTCGACCCACAGGTTGAAACTTTGAATCCGGGGGTAGGCCATCGCGAGCTAACACCGAGCGTAATGTTTCAGTTCCGGTTGGACTGAATTTGAGAGAAAAAATTGTTGGTTGACCGAAGTAGTTTAAATATGAACCCAGGGACGTAGACAGGGGATATGAAGAGCGTCCAGCGAAGACACAGGACGGCATCGCTGGAACGCTGGTATCCACAAAACCGTTGGTGACTATTTTTTAATCAAATTTGGCATTAAATCAATGTCTATATTATAAGTCCATGGTATCCCGGAGTTTCTCCAACCGTTTTTCAGTCTCCAACCATTGAAGGAACTTTCGGGGTCACTTACCTTGTCGCCCTCAAAACCGTCTATAACGTTGTAGACATTCTTGAACCCGGCCTTGATGAGAGCCTCAGCAGCGGGAGCGCCCCTGTGGCCTGACCTACAACTAATAAGCAATGTATCCTCAGGCTTGTAACGCTTTTGAATTTCCGACACAAAATCAGGGTTTTTGTCCAAAACCACCTTTTTCTTTTCAGTATCATACTTACCGGTCCACACTTGCCATGGGATGTTAATTGCCATTCGAGGGTGACCAATAAAAACGTATTCTTCCGGTGTTCTTACATCAACAATGAAGACCTTTTCGGGAGTAGCCTTCCACATCTCGAAGGCTTGCGATGCAGTCACATACTTACCTGCGCTTGTTTTCTTGCGGTCATCGCTTGGGACTACATTTTCAGCCGCAGCTAGACTGACAAAAGCCATTACCATAATTATTGATATACCAAAAATCAGTTTGCTGTTTCTCATCGGGGCAATTCCTTTCTTCTTGTTTTCGTTCTAAGTCTGACAAGGGTCGCAGAACCGCAGACCCATTATACCTAGAAAAGCAATAATGGGAATAATTATGGAGCTGATTCCCGCTAATAATTAAGACCCAAAAACCACGGCGAATTCATTGGAGGTCGAGGAGTAGCGCAATCATCAACCTATTGAGAAAAGACTCTTTACTGAGACGGGGGAGTTCTCGCCCCTGTCTCAATCCCCGGTCCTTTTGTCCTCAACCTGAGAAACCTACTCTATGGAGGGCAAAAAAACAGTAAACTGGGTTCCCACCCCCGGGGCGCTCTCACAGATTATGTGACCGCCGTGCTGTTCAACTATCCCTTTGACCACCGAAAGACCGAGCCCTGTGCCCCTATCGGTTCCTCTTTGTTTTGTGGAAAAGAACGGCTCAAAAATCTTTTTGAGGTGATCGTCGTCTATTCCACTGCCAGTGTCGGAGATTACTACAGCGACGTAGGAACCCGGATTTGCGCCATAAATTGCACGGTAACCGCCATCTCCGAGGATCACGTTCTTCGTCTCTATAGTCAGCACGCCTCCATCGGGCATTGCATCCCTGGCGTTAATGGCAAGATTCATTATGACCTGATCCATTTGAATCCTGTCAGCCATTACAAGTTTGAGATCATTGGACAGATCAAGTTTCATATCTATCATCTTGGGAAAGGTCTTGAACATCAGGTTGGCCAATTCAGTAATCCGATTGTTGAGGTCCAGAGGTAGAGGGTCTACTGAAGCCTGTCTGGCAAATTGCAGCAGTCGTTTAACCAGGTCCGCCTGTTGTTGCGCTGTAAACAATATGCTTTGTATGTCCTGGTAATCTTCATCAGCCTGAGTCTTGCCAATCAGCAGGAGTTGTGAATATCCCATGATTATCTGAAGCATATTGTTGAAGTCGTGCGCTATTCCACCTACAAGAGTGCCCAGCGCTTCCATCTTTTGGGCCTGTAAAAGCTGTTCGTATAGGGTTTCCTTTTCCTGTTGGGCTTTTTTGAGGTCTGTAACATCCATGTAAGTTCCGGCCATGCGTGTAGCATTACCGAAGCCATCGCGCTCGATAACCTTGCCACGGGCCAGCAGCCACTTATAGTCGCCGCTCTTTGACCTAATCCTATATTCGTCTTCAAAAAAATCCGTAAACCCTTTGAGATGCTGGTTCAATAACTCAAGCGTTTTAGCCTTGTCTTCGGGATGTATAATGGCCTGCCAGAAATCCAGTGTCGGAGTAATTTCATCAAGGGTGAATCCGATGATATCCGCAGTACGCTTGTTTATTACTGCTATTCCCGTCCGCAGGTTCACGTCCCACATGCCCAGATGAGCGCCCTTTATCGCCAACTCAAGGCGCTCTTCACTCAATCTGAGTTCTGTCTCAGATTTTTTACGGTCAGATATGTCCGTGATTGAGGCTATAAATCCTCTATCGGGGTTATCAGAATCAATTGCCCGGATTCTTATGTGACCGTCAAAAGTTGAACCATCTTGTCGCTGGAATGTTGCGTCTGTTTCATTAGCCTCCGCTCCTTGCATGTTCTTGTAGAGGACCACCTCGGCTCGCTGGAATTCCTGGT
>DYRE01000601.1 GCA_020718965.1 Desulfomonile tiedjei | reverse complement strand
GATTTACCGGCGTCAGAGATTGAATGGACAAACTTGAGACATGATTTCATTCGATCCAGTGTAACTTCGGTAAACTTTCCCGGTTTGGATTTACCAAGATGAATCAACGGCAGCATGAATTCGCAAACAAACTTCAAATAACCTGTGGATTGTTCCGCATACACCCCATCCTGATTAATGAGCCGTGGAATCAACCGGTTAATGGTTTTAAAAGAGAATTTCTCCCACGCTACTGATTGCGCCGGGCCTGGATTGACAAGGCAGAAAAAAAGAAGAGCCGCGGATTCCCCGAGTGGATGGTTCCCCAAGGTGTGATGTAAGGTGAGTTCCTCTCTAATATGAATGGCGTGAAGATACTCCCACGCAACCAGATTGGACAAAAAGCCTGAATCCCATAAGGGAGCGTCCATACACATAACATGGCAACGCAAAACTGAAAGAAGTCGTAATCCGACTTCGAGGTTGCTGCTCCATTCAACTCCGAATGGATATTTGAGACCTTGCATCCATGAATCCAGGATTTCACGAGCCGTTGAGGCGAATCGATTGTCCCCGGTCAATTTCCACGCGGCTCCAAGCCAAAGCAGAAACTGGAATCGTTGGAGTTCCCATAACCATTTGACATCAGAACCTGGACATTCTGTACTGTGAAAAAAGTTGACATCCCAGTAATAGGCCGAAATCCACTCTGCGTTCAATCCCGTTTCGTCATGGAACTTGAGATTAGGGATAGAGACAGAGACTGATTTCCATCCAAAGAGTTCAATCCGCCCCTCAATAACACTAAAGGCAAGTTCTATTAATCGATCTTTTTCTGCCGGATATAGTTGAGCAAATGTTTTCCAGAATTCCAGATCATTTAGAAATCCCTTAGGAATAGAATTTGCCATATTCTGATTAATTTTTTTCGGATCATGGTTTGCCGCCTCAATAGAGGGGATTCTGAAATTTATCCATTTTCTGATGTTCTGGTTGGTAATGGGATTCGACTCATTGTTAACAAACTTGACCAAT
>DYRE01000010.1:16564-18992 GCA_020718965.1 Desulfomonile tiedjei | reverse complement strand
TGTGGAGGAGGTTGCTTGAGGAGTGGTGTTGTCTCCTTTTTTAAGAAACAGTCCAACACCCACGGCTGTGGCTGCGATCATCAGAAATATTATAATCAAAACATTCTTGTTCAAAATTACTCCTTATGAGGGCTTAGCAATGGCGAGCCGTAACGCCAATTTAGTCTTTTCTCCGATTCGATCACATCCAGAATGTGTTCTTTTCTTAATGCATGTAAATCATTCTCATATTCCTAGTAGTTTATATCATCTTTCCTTGTGGGACTCATCCGGAAACCTTGAGTAAAAAGAGTCAAATGAGGGAAATAAAGAGCCATTGGTTTTCCCTATGAAAAAAATCTTTAATTCTTTCCATATTTCTTACGGTTTACATGGAACCCTGATAATCAATAGGTGTCTAATAAATTGCACCGGAAAGTTCCGGTTGGAAGATAGAGCTGGAAGGAGCTGAAAGGCTTCACGATCTTTTAATCTTCCCAAACTTCTTTCCGTAGTATTCGGCTAAACCCGCTTCCACAAAAGCGGGTTTAGCTTTTTTTGTTCTGAAGAATCGCTGAAAGAGTGTTAATCGCGAGTGTAAGGAAACAAGAGTTATAACGCTCCAAAGGACGATGGATCCCGGACAAAAACGGGGTGAGATCTCGATAGAGATTCCGTGAGTGGCGGCTATTTCTAACAACCTTTTATGTTTGATCTATTTTTCTTCGCAGGCCGGATTTTTACGTGTATGTTGTCTAAAATATAGTCTGAGCTGTTACGAATTATTAATTGGGTGTCGAGATAGCGCAAGACCCGAATAAATGTTTAATATCCTTGATGGATCTTTATTTTTTTGTTGTCCTTAGTAACGGCTTGTCTCCTAATCCTTGAAAATCACTATGAATAGATCGCGTAAAGTTTGAGCCTGTAAAAATTGGTATTGACGAGATCCTGGAGTACCATGAATTTGGTTATGGTATTCAGAAGGTCCGTCACATGGTTCTATTTAGTGGTAATTCATAACTCTCCTCGTTAATTTTCTCCCGGGCTAACAGCCTGCTCCTTAGGCTTTCGATGAAAAATGAGAACAGCAAAACCAAAAAAGAACTAATTGAAGAGATTGATGAATTACGCCGCCGGGTAACTCAGTTTGAAGACTCGGAATTCAAAAGGGAACTCCTGGAAAAGGCTCTGGAGAAGTCTGAAACGAAATTCAGGAGTCTTACCGAGAGATCGGTTGTTGGTGTTTACCTCATCCAGAATGGTTTTTTTCGATATGTTAACCCGAGGCTGGCCGAGATATTTGGCTACAAACCTGAAGAGATCATAGACAAGCTACCTCCACGGACCCTGGTTTACAAAGAAGACAGGCGCCGACTCGAGGAGAACCTTAGGAAGCGTATTGCCGGAGAAGTGGAAGCTGTAAATTATCAGTTCAGGGGGCTAAAAAAGGACGGATCCGTCATATATGTCCAGGCCTACGGTTCTCGTATGGAATACGAAGGCGCTCCATCCATCATTGGTTCTCTTGTTGACATTACTCAACGTAAAATTGCTGAGAAGTCGATAAAAGACGAGAAAAAACGATTTCAGTCCCTATGTGAGAACGTGCCTTTCGGCGTGGTAATGGTGGGTAAGGACGGTGACTTCGAATACACGAACCCTATGTTCATAGAATTATTTGGCGACGAATCGGACTGTGGAGTCGACTCACAGAGTCAAAACCTTGACAAAATTGATAATGCGCCTGCACGCAAGCCTCTACCTCAGTGGAAAAATTACATGAAAGGACTCAGGAAAGGTGGCGCGCAACCCCGTACATTCGCTGTCAAATGCCGGGACGGAAATGAAAAAATTGTTCACTTCAGACCTGTTCAACTCCTCAAGAAGGCCTATCTGGTCACCTGTGAGGACATCACCAAGAGGATTGAGTCTGAGGATGCCTTACGCAAGAGCGAACGACGACACAAGACTTTAGTGGAGGAAATCAACGACGGTTACTTTGTTGTGCAGGACCAACGTATTTCATTTGCCAACCAGGCCTTCTGTCGGATGCATGGAACCACCGTCGAGAACGTTTTGGGAAGATCCTTTCTTTCTTTCGTGTCTCCAGAGTATCGCCGAGGTTTATTGGAAGCTTATTGGGGGATTCTGGCGGGGCGACCGGCGGAGAAGCAAATACAATATTCTCGTCTCGGAGCGCCCCCGGAGAATGCGCATACAGAAGTCAAAGCGAGGGCGGCGGACCTGGGTGAAGGCCCGGTGCTTATCGGAATATGTCGTGATATCAGTGAACGGGTAGCCATGGAATCGAAAATTCAAGATCATGAGCGAATGGCTTATGTGGGAAATCTTTCAGCCTCGCTTTCCCACGAAGTAAGGAACTCTCTGTCATCAATAAAATTGAATTTGCAGATTCTTTCAAAGAAGCTTGAGCTAGATGATTACG
>DYRE01000010.1:0-16464 GCA_020718965.1 Desulfomonile tiedjei | reverse complement strand
TCAATAAAATTGAATTTGCAGATTCTTTCAAAGAAGCTTGAGCTAGATGATTACGATCGGAGGCGCCTTGAAACAATCCTTCGCCGGTTACTTGATTATTGAGAAACCTTCAGGGAAAACAGCAATCCAAACTTGCACAAGCATTGCAAGTATTACGCTGCGCCAGGTCATCCTCCCGTCCTTCTATTACAGGGCAGGCCGACTCTCTAAAATGAAAATGGCCCATGAATGCTTCTTAGTAGATAAAATGAGTTGGCCACGCGAAGATTCATAGCCCAACGAACACCTCAATTTCTATTATCATGTCCAGGCTTCACAAAACTCACTGAAAAGGCGATGAGAAACTGGGCAGAATAGTAAAATGGCAGGCCGATTAGTCGATTAATAAACTCGGTCTCAATAAATCGATTCCTCGCGACAAATATGTCTGATGCGTAGAACAGGACTGCTCCCAACAATATGAGCCAGGCTCCGACTCTATTAACGTTCGGATTGCGGAACACGGCCCAGGCTCCCGACACCATCACGCTGATAACCAGAATGTAAAAGACTACTGGAATCAGCATGTTCCCGAGGTGAGGGAAAAGACTCCAGAATATGTAACCGCTGACAGCAAGAATCAGAAAGTTGACAGGATGAATCCAGTCTGCACGTCGGGTCAGTTGAGTAAAGGCAAAAACGTATAGAATATGTCCTAATAGAAAAGCCGCCAACCCGACTCTGAATGCGGTATTTCCAGGAAGAGCAAGGCAAATATCACCGACGAGGCCGAACACTAACCCGGCGACAACTACATGGTAATAGCGCTTCAAGACATAAGGCCTAAGAGCCGCAGTTAAAACAAACAAGCTCGACAGTGGCGCCTTAAAAAGTAGAATGACCTTATAATTTCCTGTTGCCTCCGCCCATAGTAGGCCGACCAGGAGTGAGCAGGCGACAATGGGCAAAATGACTCGAGTCACAACTCCTCCTTGTTCGAAACTTATGTTCGCTTATCGCAATATCAATTGGAATCAAATCCGTGCATTCGATATTATTTTGATTTAGCTCAGGATAAGTCTTTGAGGATCCACCTTATCCCTCAGCGTTTTCAATTCCAGTTCCGTTGGGGGCAAAACTTCAGACGTTCTGGACAAATCAAGTTCGAAACCGGTGTTATTCGAGACATCTTCAGGAGAAACTCCCGGGTAATGTTGAGACAGGATCATTTCTTTTGTTGTCGGATGAAACGCCATTATCCCGAGGTTGGTAACCACAGCTACTGGACCGCCTCGACTAAAACCCGCCTTTTCTCTCGAGTCATCCCCGTTAAGCCATCCAGGGCTGGTAAAGTAATCCAGTTTGTTCACGAATCTTTTCTTTTCGTGCTCCATGAAAATTATGAATCCTGATGCAAGTGAGGCCGCGTCACATGCGCCACCACTTCCAGGGAACCTGATTGTCGGGTTACGATAATCACCCAGGCAGGTTGAGTTCAGATTGCCATATCTATCAATCTGAGCTGCGCCCAGAAAGGCTATTGTTCTTAGCCTACGGTTAGAAAGCAGGGAAAAAGATTCGATTAGTCCAGAGTTCATTGACGCGCCGGCCATGACTCTAGGGTCCGCGACAGCCATAGGCAGCTCATCCAAAGATGGGTCTATGCCTCCGGTTTCAAAAAAGACAACACTGTTTGGAGCATGTATCCGTTTGGCGACAGTAGCGGCAAGCATAGAAATCCCGGTTCCCGCAAACACCACATCCCCGTCGGCAATAAACCTTCCAGCGGCAACAGCCATCATTTCGAGTTTGGAGTATCCGGTCATATCAACCATCTCCTATTTTCGATTCAGCCCTGGAGCGTATCCCAAGATGGGATCAGCCTTTATCTCCGCCAACCTGCTCAATCCAACCTTTTCAATGTAGGTCTCCTGATCCGGTATGTCGTAAACCCATTCCTTGAGATAGCGCTGAAATTTGCCGTCATCACGCGCCATGTCCGCGTACATCCTTAAATGCGTAGGGTCATAGTCATAGAAATGGTGGCACGCTGTTGGGTGAGCCGCGATTGGAGCTTTTACCACAGCATCGATCAGGAAAGGAGGCAGCGAGTTCTGGTCTGGATCCTTTCGGATTTCAGACCTGGAAAGAATTTCTTCGCAGGTGACGATGACTCTAGACGCTGAATTGGCCTGTTCCAGGTCGGCAAAAGTCAGGCCCCTTATTCTAACTGTCCCATCTTCGCCCACGTATTGGGCGTGAATAATGGATACGTCAGGGTTCAGAGAAGGTAGGAGAACAACTGTGTCATTTTCAGCGCCAAAAGGATTGCGGGCTATTTCGAGTTTCTTTTTGGCTATCTTTCTTTTACCTCTATCTTCCTTGGAAAAGCCATCTATCTTTACAAGATCAGTTTCCAGTCCAGATTTGGTAACCATAAAGGGTAAGCCCATGGCGCCACCCAGAAATCTCAGGCTCATCTGATAATTGGAATAATCGTCAATTTTTATCAACCCTGAGCATACAGCTTTTCTGAACCTGATACAGGTTGGAGCGAATCTTCCCATGCCCCCGTACGCTATTTCCAGATAACTCACACAACCCGCGCCGACAAGCAGATCCAGCGCCTGGCCATGGGAGTGGCAAACAACGTGTAAGTCTTCGATTCCCTGTTTGATGATCTCTCGGGCCAGAAGCATGGGATTTCTATTAACAGTGAATCCACCTAAGGCTAGTTGATCACCATTCTTTATGAACTTCGAAACCGCCTCTTCCGCTGTCATCAATTTTGATCCCAAGTTATTGTCTGTCATCTTTATTTCAACCTGAATTAATGACGTGATGAATTTCCTCTTGACACCAAAAAGAAAAACCCTGACGGGGGATGCCAGGGTCAACAAACAAGCTCTAAAGGACGATTTACCCATTGAGCGGTTAAACTAACAGCTAGACATTCAGAGTCGAGCTATTTCACTAATCAATATCCTGTTACGCCTGAGATGGGCGCTGATCTGCCGATTCACCAAGGAAGATAATTATTTTATCGAATCCTTAAGAGCCTTTGCCGCTGAGAACTTGGGAGCTTTGGTTTCAGGAATTTTAATTTTTTCTTTTGTCTGAGGGTTCAAACCTGTTCGGGCTTTTCTGAGCGCTACTGAGAATTTACCAAAACCCGGGATGGAGATTTCGTCGCCTGCGACCAACCCTTCCGCCACGGTGGTAAAAATCAAATTAATAGCTTCTGATGCCTGCTTCTTGGTAATATTACCTTTCTCCGCAAGCTTGTCGACGAATTCAGCCTTTGTCATTTTTCCGCCTCCCTGGATACAATCATGAATCAATAAAAATAGTATAAGTTGCGTTTCTATAATTCGCTTTGAAGTAAAGTGTCAAGAGAAAAACAGCGCTTTGGGTGTGGATGATTATTGAATTACCCTTCACTGATCATGGTTAAGGCAGTATTTACAACATCTTTTCGAGTTACAATACCAGAAATGTTAATTGTCCTTCGATGGATCGTCATGAGGAACCGAAGCGCGTCCAAGCCGCTGGATAGTCTCCGCCAAGTGTTCAAGGTTGATCGGTTTTGAGACTATCGCATCGACTCCGCACTCCTCCATCAAGTCTGTCTCGAAATCCTGGCTAGCCCATCCTGTAAGTATTATAAATAACGGCTTCTTTTGGCCAAGATTTGTGAAATGATTTTTTACGGCCCTTGCAACTTGCCATCCGTTCATCCCCGGCATACCCAGATCGCAAATAACCAAATCCAAGGAGTGATGGGCAAGAAGTTGGATAGCCTCATCCCCTGATTTAGCCGTAATGACAGTGTGATTGAGATTGGATAGACCCTGCTCCATGAGTTCGAGTATTTGCGGCATGTCATCTATGATCAGGACACTCATGTTATTGACTGGGGTGATATTGGAGATTTTTTTCGCCGGGTTAACAGGCGCGGTTCTGGGAAGTATTACGGTGAAAACTGTTCCATCTCCTTCATTGCTCTTTACTTTAATTTCGCCACCGTGGTCATCAACTATCTTGGCGCACGTAGAAAGCCCTAACCCTCTACCCAATTCGGGGTTGGTTGTGTAGAAAGGATTAAAGAGATTTCCAAACTTATCCTGAGAAATCCCGACACCCGTGTCGGAAACACTTATTGTCACCCACTTTTCATCCGCTTCGGTAAGAATTCCTAATTGACCGCCATTGGGCATGGCCTCTATGGCGTTTTTAATTAGGTTGACCGATAATTCCATTATTTGGCCCTTTTTCGCGTTTACAAAGGAGCCTTTCTGAAGATTTAGGGTCATCTTGACCTCAACTCCGCGTCTGTTGGCGTCGGACCACCACCATGGTCTGGTAAGCTCAACGGCCTCTCTCATCGCTTCTGACAAATCAAACACCTCGTCGGGAAATTCGTCTTTGGAGAGGTTTCCAAAACGCGCAAACCTGTTGAGTCGCTTAACTGTTTCCGCTCCCTGGTCACAAATCTCCTGAATAGACCTGAGACCGCTCTCGAGATGCTTGGTGTCGCCCGTCTTGAGACGTAAAAGCGCAAGGTCGACGTTTCCCAGGATTATTTGGAGAACATTGTTAAAGTTGTGGGCGACTCCTGAAGCAAGATCCACCACAGCCTTGTAACGCTCGCTTTGAAGCAGGGCCTGCTCCGCCTGCTTACGGTCGGTGATGTCGCGTATCGCCTCGATAGCTCCGACTATTCTGCCCTCTTCATCATAAAGAGGCGCTGCGACATTCCAAAGCCATATTGGGCCTCTACCGCAAAAATTCGGCAGATAGGTTTCAGAAACAAGACGGTTTCCTTCTTTCCGCAAATAGACATATTCGGATGCGACTTCTTGATTTTCCAACATCACGAGATCCAGCATGACCGGTCTTCGCTTTCCATAGAAGGGTATGGCGTATTCGTAATCGCCCTTGCCAAGCATATCGGAAGAGTTGACGCCGGTAAGCTGTTCCATCGCCTGATTCCATGCTATCAGTGTCCCTTTGGCGTCAATCACCATGGTGGCGTCCGGGAGAAACTCTATGATTTGAGCAAAACGACGCTGGCTGTCTCTGAGCGCCTTTTCGGCCATCTTCACATGGGTGATGTCGCGCACCGATTCTATAGCTCCCTCCGGTCGGCCCTCGCCATCGTAAAGCACTCGCGCGGTGCCTGAGAGGTAAATGCCTCCTTTGAGCTTAGGGTGATGAGATACGGCAAGAAAGACCCCGTCATTAAGCTTTTTTACTGAAACGTATTTTTCAACGTATTTGTCGTCCCAATTTAGGGCCAGGTCCGCTAGGATCAACCGTTTTTCTCCATAAAAGGGCAGGGAATATTCGTGATTCCCCTTGCCAATCATTTCTTTGGCGGTCACTCCTGTCAAATTCTCCATCGCCTTGTTCCATGCGGCGACGTGACTATTTTGGTCAATAACAAGGGTCGGATCAGGCAGAAAATCGATGATCTGGTTTAATCGGTGGTACGACCTCTTGAGTTGGCTTTCAACATTCTTGCGGCGCTCAATCTCCTTTTTTGCAAGCCCAAGTTCGACACGCACTTCGGACACTTCTTTGAGAATGGCCAAGACCGGCCGGTCAATCATCACATTACCGTTTTTACGATTCTGCTGGTTCAGATATAAATACAGAAATGGCCACGCGAACAATGAAATAACGAACCGGCTCAGCAGAGTCCCTTTAACAATGCTGAGGTAGTTTGGGGTTCCCGCAAAGGCGCCCGTTGCGAACAACAAAACATCCATCCACATCACACCGATGAGAGTGAGAAAAGCTCTGAGGCCTATCCTCTTGCTGAGCTTGGTCTTGCCAAAAAATTCCCACGTCATAGCCAGGAAAACCAGGTCAGCGACTGTGGCCAATACGGATGCGGTGTTGACCCGCAGACTGGGAAGTAGAACATAACCGACAGGGGCGTGACCGAAGATCTTCATTTGAGCGTGCAGGGCAACGGCAATCATCGGTACCATAATCGAAACGCCGGCGACAGTGATAATAGCGATTCTCGTAGAAGAAGGACCGTCAAACACATATACAACAAACACCCCAAGCAGGATCGCAGTGTAGAAAACCGTGGAACCAACCATGAACGTGATCCCGCCGGTTTCTATATGAACACCGGCGTCCGTCACCCACGACATCACTGCGGTAATCCCTCCCAGCAGAGCGTAGAAAGGCGCCAGACCAACCTGGTGTCTCAGTGAATGGACCCAAAGGACCAGTAGGTATACTGAAACGGCCTCGACAACCAGGATGACTAAATTATTGTCCAAAATCGGCTAGCAGCCTCCGTCATTTTTTATTCGATTTTTTCTGAGCGCCTCGCTCACAACCCGGAGAAAATTCTCGGTATTAAAAGGTTTGCGTATGAACCCATAAACTCCCAGCCTAGCCATATCGTCTTCCAGTGTTTCAATTGAGTGACCGCTTGCAAAAATAGCCTTTATCTCCGAATTGATCTCCTGCAATTGCTCAAGACACTCAATGCCGCTCGTCTCGGGCATCACGTAATCAAGAATAACCAGGTCTATGCGGTCACGCTCCTTGGAGTAAAGTCGCAGCGCCTCTGCGCCGCTCGTCGCTATAACCACGCTATAACCCGCCTCAGTTAGGATTCTTCTTTCAAATTCTATGATGGACGGTTCATCATCTACGACAAGTATCGTGCCACTCCCATCTTTAAGGATTTTGACATCATGCTCTAATTCTGAATTACCAGGAATTTCGATGATTGGAATATAGATTTCAAATGAGGTCCCTCTGCCGGGTTGGCTCTCGCAAAAAATGTGACCACTATGGGCGCTGACTATGCCGAAGACCATCGCAAGCCCGAGGCCGGTTCCTTCTCCGATCTTTTTGGTTGTGAAAAATGGTTCAAAAATTCTTTCAAGAACTCTCTTTTCCATTCCTTTCCCTGTGTCTACAACGCTGAGCATGACGTAGGCGCCGGGATTTATTTGCGGATGCGTGAGAGAAAACCGCTCGTCTAAAGTGACGTCCCTTGTCTCAATCATTAGCCTGCCACCTTTGGGCATGGCGTCTCTGGCGTTGATGGCGAGATTTAACAGAATCTGTTCAATTTGTCCGGCGTCAGCGTTGATGTTCTTGACAAGATCGGCAAGTTTCAAATCGATGCTTATCATCTTCGGAATGATTCTGGTGATTAATTTCTGAGTGTTTAAAACAATGTTGTTAAGATTGCAGGGTCTGAGCGCAACTTCAGTTTTTCGACTAAACGTTAGAAGTCGCTGGACCAGGTCAGCGCCTTTCTTCGCGGATTGATAGATTATCTCCAGATCGGAACGTTTTTTGGTCCCTTCTGGGGTATTAAGCATTAATAACTCACAGTAGCCGGTTATGACCTGGAGAATGTTGTTAAAATCATGCGCCACTCCGCCAGCCAAAGTACCAACCGCCTCCATTTTCTGCGCCTGGAACAGTTGAGCCTTTAGAGCGGACGCCTCCGTCCTGTCCGCTATAAATGTAAGGATGGCGGGTTTGCCGCTGAAACTGATTATGGTCGGCCAAACACTTAGATCCACCAGTTCACCGTTTTTCTTCAATCCTTTGAGGTCATGGTTCTTATGCGAGGGTTCACCAGACAGCAGGTTTTGCCGCCACTTTGTAATCAATTCTCGGTTTTCCGGGGCAAAGAAATCTTCCGTTGGGCGACCAAGAATCTCGTGTGGATCATCATAGCCGAGAATTTCTAACAATAGGGGGTTAACATAATTCACCACCCCTTCATCCCAAATGGAGATACCTACAGGAGAGTGGTCAATGAGTAGCCGGTTTCTTGTTTCAGATTCCTTGAGCGCTTGTTCCTGAAGGACTTTCTCGTCAATGTCTTTAAGCATGGCTATAAGGTATATTGCAAAGCCTCCATCTCCAACTAGGGGCGACAGGGTCAGGTGCACCCATCTCGTGTTACCTTGGGCCCCAACTATTTGTCTGATTTCTTCGAGGCTTGAAATCCTTCCATTGAGGATTTCATCGAACGGGAGGGCTTTATTTAATTTGTCAGCCCAATTAACCACATCGGAAAACTTCCTTCCGATGATATCGGACTGTTCGACGCCGAGTAATTGACAAAGCTGAGAGTTTGTTTCAACGATAGTTTCGTCTAATTCCAGAATATTAAGTCCGACCGGAACTTGTTCAAATACCTGCCGAAATTTCTCCATGCTCTTTGCCAATGCGGCTTCGGTTTCTCTTCTGATTGCTATTTCTTCTTCGAGTCTTTCATTGGACAAGGACAGTTCGGCTGTTCGATCGGCCACTCTTGCTTCAAGCTCGTCCCTACTCGTTTTGAGGGTTGTGGATAGAAGGTTTATGGCGCCAGCCAACTCTCGTAGTTCTGGCCTCTCCGGTTCCGGAATTGTAATCCCAAGGTTTTTCTCCTCATGGGCTATAAGGGATGCCATTTCAGTAAGCTTGCCCAGTGGATTAACGATCTGTTTCCTGGTGAATAAGAACAAAACAGCGAAACCCGCAAAAAGAAATGACAGCATCAATACGGAAAGCTCTAGAGTGGCATTTTCCGCCTTTCCGTAAGCCGCTTCCAGCGGGATGCGAATTGAAATAGCCTGAACGACTTCATCAACAGACCGTCCGAAGCTTCTTGTCGGTCCATAAATTCCTACAAGGCCTTGCGGAGCAGAATCTGGATTGCTATGGCACCTCAAGCAAGAGGCTTCCATAGTCTCTCCCCTTTCCAGAACCGTTAAATAGGGAACCCCATCAAAATAACGGACTTCCGTCTTTGTATTCAGGCCTGAATCCTTTTGTAATTCGCTCAGAAATTCTTTTTCATGAGGGTCCGCTTCCGTTTCGGCGGACCTGGAGTTAATTGCGCTTTCTTTGTAAAAATACGGCTCTTTGTTCAGTTGATGAAAAATTTTGTCTATCTCCCTTACCGCATAAGTGGAAGACATCCATGAGGGATCAAAATAATCCTTATCCATAAAATGTTCAGTCCATTTAAAAATGTTAGGCTTGAGTTGCTGTGAGAAATACTGGTGGGTCGCCAGGTTACGGTCCAGCATCATCTGGGCCTTTGACTCTGCGTTATCAAGCGCTTGTTTCTTCATTTGCCAGTGAACCAGCATGACCAAAGAAACGGCCATCAGCGCAAAAAGCAACACGTACCAGATGCCTAGGTATTTAGCGAGGCTGAACTTTTGTGACATGAAATTCCTCCTTCTTAACTCGAAGAGGATGCAGAATTTAATCAGAAAAGTCAGATGGGAATAAATGTTCCATTGTTTCAAATAGTTGACGTCGAGATATAGGCTTGGATATGTACCCGTCCATTCCGGCTTCCAGACATTTTTCCTCGTCGCCTTTTAACGCGTGAGCCGTCAATGCAATTATCGGGATGTGTTTCCCAGAGATCTTTTCCAGTTCCCTTATTTGTTTTGTGGCTTGCAGACCATCCATCTCAGGCATTTGCACATCCATTAGGATCAGGTCAAAATCTTCGAGTCCGGACTTTTTCACAGCCTCAACGCCGTTTTTTGCAAGCACAACGTCGTGGCCCTTTTTCTCCAGCATCAGCAAAGCCAACCTTTGATTGACTGGATTATCTTCGGCCAGTAGTATTTTGAGCCTGCGGGTGGTTGCCAATTCGCTCGAATCAATATTTTGGATTGATGTTTTCGATGGGGTTACATCAGAGCCAAGGATTGCAAGTATGCTATTCAAAAGATCACCTGGACGGATCGGTTTTCTCAGATAAGCTTCAACCCTCAGTTCCTTGCATCTTTCGCAGCCTCCGAAAGGATTTCCGGACGACATTATTATTATCTTGGGTTTTGACTTCAGCTTGGAGTCATGGATCCATTCCGTCAGTTCAAAACCATCCATTTCCGGCATCATTACATCTATCAGCGCTATCTCGGGACAGCCTCCACCTGAGGACAAAGACTCTAATACAGTTATGGCTTCTTTTCCGGAAGCCGCCATGATTGGATTGGCGCCCCATTTGGCCACTGTGTTGCCCATGATTTTCCTGTTTGTGTCGTTGTCGTCAACAATCAGGATCTTCAGGTCACGAATAATATCCATGTCAAGATCGTAATCAATCTCATCGGCCTTGGCGCTGACTCCGAGGCGGCAGGTAAAATGGAATGCGCTGCCTTCGTTTGGTTTGCTTTCAACCCAGATACGGCCTTTCATCATTTCAATAAGTTGAGTCGTGATAGCAAGACCAAGCCCGGTACCCCCATATTTTCGAGTAGTTGACGAATCTGCCTGAGTAAATGGCTTGAAAATCATTTGCTGCTTTTCTTCAGGTATTCCAATACCAGTGTCCAGAACGTCAAACCTTAGTTCAACGGCGTTTTTTAGAGCCTTCTCCAAACACACACTAATTGATATCTCACCATGTTCAGTAAATTTGATTGCGTTTCCGACCAAATTAATCAAAATTTGCCTCAGGCGCCCCAGATCTCCATCAAGAACAGGCGGAACATCTTCTTCTACACTAAAAATTAATTCAATATCCTTCTTTGAAGCTCTCGCCGCCATTGACTGCACTGTTTCGATCAATCGTTCCCGTATATCAAAATCGCTGTAATCAAGATCAAATTTGCCTGCCTCGATTTTCGAGAAGTCCAGAATATCGTTGATTATGTTGAGCAAAGATTCGGCTGAATAATTTACAAGATTCAAATTGTCTCGTTGCTCCTGGGTCAGCTCAGTGTCTAAAACAATATCCGTCAAGCCAATAATTCCGTTCATGGGGGTCCGAATTTCATGACTCATTACAGCAAGAAATTCACTCTTGGCCCGATTGGCTTTTTCGGCCGATTCCCTTGCGCGAATCAATTCTGACTCAATGCGTTTCCTCTCTGAAATGTCGCGAACGATTCCGATAAAGAATGTTTCTTTTCCTAACTTCATTTCACTAACTGAAAGTTCGATGGGAAATATGGAGCTATCCTTCTTTCGTCCGGAAAGTTCCCTCGTTTTTCCAATTATGTGATCTTCGCCGGTTTCAACGTACCTGCGAATGTAACCGTCATGCAAGTCATGATGGGGCTGCGGAACCAGCACACTTACATTTCCACCAATAATTTCCCCCGCTGAGTATCCAAAAATTAGTTCAGCGGCACGGTTGAAAGTTTGAACAATTCCCCTATTGTCGATGGTGATAATCGCGTCAATAACATTTTCAACTATAGATCTGACTCTCTGTTCGCTTTTGACCAAACCTTCTTCAGCTTGTTTTCTTCTCTCGTCATTCCTGATGGCCTGAATTATACTTGCGCTTGTTGCGAGAAATGGCTGCAAAAAATCGACCACGCTCTGGTCATATCCGTTCGGTCTGTTCGCTATGCCTATCATTCCTACAAATATGTCAGCCGCATGGAACGGCAAACCAAGAAAAGCATTCAAAGGTGGATGGCCAACCGGAAGGCCCCCACGCCGCGAATCGTTGACAGGATCGTTGGAAATAACAGGTCTTCCTGTTCTCAAAACATGCCCAAAAAGGGTTTCCAGATTATGAAACTCAAGGCCTTGCAGGGAATATGTATCGTAGAAATCTCGAGTTGTTTCGTTCCAGGCTATGTTGGTAATTGCGAAAGTCCTCAGATAAGGTTGAGCGTCTTTATCCCACAACACCTCACCGATAAAGCCGTATTCACTCTCAGTAATCTCCAGGAGCAGGTTCAGAAGATCTTCAAAAAGCTCTCGGGGATTCGTGTCAAAAAAATACCTGTTCTGAGCTACTGTTAGGGCAGTCAGGAGTTTGTTGCTCCTGAGCAATTCGAGTTCAGCCCTTTTCCGATCAGTTATGTCCTGGGTTATCTGAACGCAGTGCGTGATGTCGCCATTCGCTCCCCTGATAGGAGAAAAAGAAGAGAGTTCCCAGTAGATTCTCCCGTCAGGCGCAGTTTTTGCAACCTCTAAATTTCCTTCCTCTCCTGAATCTATTGATGCGTTCATCAAAGAAACTTCCTTAGGAGAGGATGTTCCTATTTGGTCAAATGTCTTCCCAACAATCTGGGACGGTTCAAAGCCGGTAATGCTTGTAAACTTCTGATTTACGTATTCGACTCGTAAATCAGCGTCAACAATCATTGTCATATTCGGACTTTGTTCAATGGCAGAAGAGAGTTTCCTAAGCCTGTCCTCGGCCTTAATTCTATCAGTCAAATCTTTGAGAGTGCCGGACGTTCCAAGAATTCTGTCATCATCATCAACGGTCAAACGGGCAAACACCTCGACCCATCTGAACCCGCCGTCTTTTCGTAAGTAACGGATTTCATAACGGCAATAATCCTTTTTTCTGGCAATTAGCGGTTCGAACAATTCAATATTGCGCTGGATGTCACCAGGGTGCACAAAGTCGAGAGGATTTCTTCAACAGTGAAGCCCGTTAATTCTTCCCAGGCTGGATTGAGGAAAAGCCAGGCTGAGTTTTCATCCGTCTGGAACACAACATCTTTGAGATGGTCTACGAGAAGTCTGTATTGCCTGTTGCTATCTTTAAGGGCTCTTTCGGCCGACTCCCTGTGACTTATCTGCCTGATCAGTTCCGAGTTGATCCGCAACAGGTCCGAAGTCCTCTCTGAAACTCTCGTCTCCAGATCTTTTTTGGCCTCTTCAAGTTCACTTCGAATCTTTTGCCATTCGGATTTATCTCGTATTATGCCGCCAAAAAAGACTTTTCCATTCTCTTTCCAGGTTGAGATGGAAAGTTCAATGGGAAATTCGTGTCCATCCTTATGAAGGCCCCATAACTCAGCTACCCTTTCTATAACCCTTGGCTGAAAAGTTTGCAGATACCTTGTTAGTCCCTCAAGATGAGCCTTTCGGTATCTTTCGGGCATCAACCGGGTCAGGTCCATCCCAATAGACTCAGCCTGAGTATATCCAAACATTTTCTCGGCCGAAGTGTTCCAGAAGACGACTCGGCTGTCCTGATTGATAATTACTATTGAGTCAATTACAGACAGCACGATCGATTTGAAATTCAGCTTTGTGTTCGTGGAGATGTCCAAGTTCCCTACTTCCAGGTCAAACTGTTGAGAGAGCCCTCGTCCAATATTTCTCTTACTATTTGGAGAAGCGTTCGCATTTCATAGGGTTTTCGAATGAAGCCCCGGGCAGAACCCATTATGTCGTCGTCAAGATTCATATCTTCGGAATAACCACTCGCAATAAGGACACTGGCGTTACGATCTATTTGAAGTATTTCTTTCAGACAACGCCTGCCATCCATTTGCGGCATGATGAGGTCAAGTATTACGAGGGAAATCCTCTCTTTGTGCTTTTGATATATTTCCAAAGCCTGTTCCCCATTTTCAGCTACGATCACATCGTAACCGAAATTGGCGAGGATTTCACTACCCAAATCTCGAACCAAATCTTCGTCTTCAACCAGCAGGACAGTTTCATTTCCTCCGATGAGCGGGGTCTCAACAGTTGAATCCTCGAGATCGGCGTCGGTCTCTAAAGCCGGCAGATAAACTTTAAACGTTGTGCCTGTCGCACGACTGCTATCGCAAGTTATATGGCCATTATGCTGTTGAACTATGCCATATACGGTAGCAAGTCCCAGACCGGTGCCTTTGCCGACTTCCTTGGTGGTAAAAAACGGTTCGAAGATATGCGGTAGCAGCTCATCATCGATTCCATGTCCGTTGTCTGAAACGGTTAACACGACATAGGAGCCTTTCTTAACTCCTAGACTGGAGTCACCGTGATCTTCTGTGGATACTAAAGTATTGGCCGTACGGATTGCTAGCGTTCCTCCTTCCGGCATTGCGTCCCTGGCGTTTACTGCAAGGTTGAGAAGTATCTGTCCCAACTGATTGGGATCGGCGTAGATAATTTTGAGATCCCTGGAAAGATCGAGATCAGTTCTGATTGTCTTGGGAATAGTATGAGTCAGCAGGTTCTGTATTTGAAGTATTTCCTGGTTTAGATCCACCGGAACATGTCGTGGCTCAATTTTCTGGCTGAACATAAGCAGGCTTTTTACGAGTTCCGCACCACGCTTTCCTGCCTCACATATTTTCTGAATATCGGCGCAGTCTTTGTCCGACTGCTCCTTTCTCAAGAGGATGACTTCGGAATATCCTATCACCGCCTGAAGTAGATTGTTAAAATCGTGGGCTATTCCTCCTGCAAGGGTGCCGATGGCTTCCATTTTCTGGGATTGCAAGAGCTGAGCCCTGAGACTTTTTTCCTGTGTAACATCAAGAACAAAATAAAGGATTGCAGGCATTCCCTGATAATCTATGTGTCTGGACCAAACCGAGGCGTCGAAACGTTCGCCGTCTTTTTTCAACCCCCTGGTTTCATGGTTCTGAACAAGTTCTGATGGCTCCAAATTGTTAAGATTCTGTTCGGAAAACATTCCCTTAACCTCATCTGTCATGAAAGTCACCGGGGATTTGCCAACTATTTCGTTGGCGCCGTCACAACCTAGAAGTTCAGTTAAGGCTGAGTTCGCGTAAACATATTTACCGTCCTGGACAATCCCTATGCCAATTGGAGAAGATTCTATAAGGAGCCTGTATCTCTCTTCGGATGATTTGAGTTCTTTCTCGAAAAGTTTTTGCTGGGTTATGTCGCGCAGGGTAATCATGTTTCCGGTAGGATTTCCCGCTTTATCCCTTACCAGCGCTGCGCTGATGTTTATGTCAAGACAGATCCCATCTTTTGTCAACCGCCTTGTTACGAAAGATGAGACCGCCACATCATCATAGAGCATCCTAATGGTATCCGTTGATCGTGCCACTTCATCTTCGGGAACATAATCGATCCGCTTGCCAAGCAATTCGTCTTGTGACCAACCGAAAGTTTTCTCGAATGAGGGGTTCAAATACGTGACGTTCCCTTCTTTATCGTAAACGACTACAGGGTCAGGGGAGGATTCGAGCACAGCCCTGAATCTGTTCTCGCTTTCCTGAAGAGCAATCTCGGATGTTTTCCTGATGGAAATGTCTTCTACCAGGGCTTGGCATCCATCTATGTTTACCCCCTCGTTTAGCATTGGAGTTATTAACAGCCTTAGATGAGATTGCTTCCCTCGATTGCTAGTGTAGGCAGTTTCTGAACTGATCGGTTTACCTTCTGTCATGCAGGCGCTGATAGAGGCCGAAACGCCGGCCTCGACAAACAATGGAAAAGAGAGCGCGTTGATTGATTTGGTGGTTTCAGATAGAGGTAAACCCAGTATTTCCATTAGCGCCCTATTGCCGTCCAGAACTTCGCCGTCAATGTCTACAAGCATTATACCAACCGGAGCGTTGTCAAACAGCATGCGAAATTTAAGTTCACTTCTGCGCAGAGCCTCGTAAGTCTTGTGACGATCCGAGATGTCTTCAACTATGCCGACTCCACCCAAAACCTCTCCCTGACTGGAGATAACTGGACGGAAACTGGCCTTAGCCATCACGGCCTTTCTGGCTGTGACGGACACATACTTGCCTTCAAAATTCCCTGTTCCTCCTAAGAGAGCCTTTTTTACCGCAGCGATCAAAGGATCATTGTTTAGATCGGAAATCATGTTCAATCCGACAAGTCTCTCTCTGGGGCTGCCGATAATGTCAGCTAAAGTCTTGTTGCAGGCGGTTATAACTCCATGAGAGTCAAAATGAAGTATACCTATCGGGGAGTTTTCGAAAATCATCCCCAGTTTTTCTTTCTGCTCAGTGATCTCGCGTCTTTGGATAAAATCCAGCCGCAAATAACGTTCCATCGAATAACATGCCCACATCCCCGTGATGTTGAAGGAAAAGAAGAAAAAAGTATTATTGATTAGAACAGGAGTCGAAATTCCCTTTATGAAGATGGCGGTAACCAAATAAAGGAAAAATATTATCCACGCCAAAGCCGTGGCAATAAGAAAGTTGAGTCTCAAAAAAACAAAATAGAACATTGATGTTAATAACAGACCCGCGTAATAAAAATCACTCCCTGGAGGTGATCCCAAAGCAATCATGGCAAGGATTCCAGCGCCGCCGACAAACCCTAGTGAGGCTAAACAAATCAAAAAAATCCGCTGGAATATCCTGAAATAGGAAATTACAATTACGGCAAAAACCAGGGGACAGAAAACAAAGTATCGAATAGCCCAGGCTTCATATTTGACCTCAGGGATCATTTGTCCGTCCAGTATCCCAAAGGCGGCGTACAACAACATTGCCAGCAACAAACTCAATCTCACGCGGACTAGTGATTCCTCAAAAGCGTAAACACGGAAGGCTTTTTCAAGTTCTTCATCCTCAAACCTAAGTGAGAGTAAACGATAAATTTTCCCGGTCAAAATTGGCATGCTTGTTACCGTGATGTTGTGTGAACTATTGCGAATGTCAGTAAGAAATGTACCATTTGTTAATTTTAAGTCATAGGTTTTTATCGACATGAGGCTAGAAAAAACTTGTCAGTCGGCCAGGAAGGGAATGACGATGCGTATATTAATTTCCCCGGATTCCTACAAAG
>DYRE01000600.1 GCA_020718965.1 Desulfomonile tiedjei | reverse complement strand
CGCAACCCAGGCCAGGCATCTTGTTACAGTATTTAATGCGGATGGAACAAATTCAATTACGCTTGATGAAACCGTAGCCCTGCCAATCCCATAGCAAAAAAATAACAACAAGACCTCCGAAATTTCTTCCATATCTTTAGGATGAAATTTCGGAGGTCTTTCGTTTTTCCTTTACTGTCATACTTGAAACCTGTAAAGCAAAACTCTTGACAAATAGATATTTATCTATATAATATCAAATAGAAGGTCATCAATATGAAATTTAACCCTGTCCTCTTTGCCAAAGCCATCTCTGACGAAACTCGCCAGAAAATCATGAACCTGTGCTGTTGCGATTCGCTTTCGGTTAACGAGATCGTGGAAAAACTGGATGTCTCACAGCCCACCGTTTCGCATCACCTTGCCATTTTGCGCGAGGCTGATCTGGTCACAGTCCGCGAGGAAGGCAAGCAGAGTTTCTATTCACTCAACCAGGAAAACGTCGCCATTTGCTGCGGACAGTTAATGATCAAGTTTGCGCCTGAGACCATCACAACTGAAAAACTTTTGAAAACCATCAAGGCCTGATCGGGATAAGTCTCGGCGCCGGGACTCATCCCGTTTTTTTAGCACAATACATAGACAAACTTCTATATAAGATAAGGAGAAACTAAAATGACCCAACCCACCCCCATCCATGAGACTGTCCGCGAGCATTATGCAGAGCGGATCAAGAACAGCGCATCCTGTTGCGGACCTTCGGATTGTTGCGCTCCCGAAAACAATCTCTACCCGATAGATCTTCTCACCACCGTCCCATCCGATGTAGCCAGCACAAGTTACGGCTGTGGCGACCCGATCACGCTTGCTTCACTGAAACCCGGTCAGACCGTGCTCGACCTCGGCTCAGGCGCAGGACTCGACTGCATCCTCGCCGCGCAAAAGGTCGGAGAAGAAGGACACGTTATTGGCGTAGACATGACACCGGAAATGATCGTGCGCGCACAAGCCAACGCGAAGCGGGTCAACTTGAAGAA
>DYRE01000203.1 GCA_020718965.1 Desulfomonile tiedjei | reverse complement strand
ACTCTTCCAGGGTTAAATTTCAGAGTGCTTTCGAAGAACTGGCCTTTTTCAATTCAGTTCTGTTAATTACTTGATGGCAATTTATATGGTCTGTAGAAATTGATGTTTCTGTGGAGGCGAAAATAATGTGCGGGATAGCTGGCTTTATAAGCAATGAAGAGTGGAAAGTTGACATTGAATTGGAATGGATTGAAGAAATTCACAATTCTATTTTGAGCATTCTCAACGAACCCAAGGACCTAGCTGAGTTACGAGATCCGGTAAATCGTTTGATCGTTGAGTTTGACCAGTTGATGAGTTTCTCTTTTCATTTCCGACTTTTTTCGGATCCCACCTTTTTTACCCTAGTTGAGAATCTGGCCATTCTGATGCAAAGAGCTGTTAGCTTAATTTGCAATGAGCCGGTTTCCGAATCAAATGAAGCCCTGCGGCAAGAGTTGCTGGATTTTATCTGGCAAATAAGAGCGGAAGTCCTGGACAATATTGTAAGAACTCACCATCTTATCGACCCACACATTGAAACCACGAAGTTAAATCGCTCCCAGTTGTTTGTAGCATGGTCAATTGAAAAGATTCTCGAAAATATTGACAGATTGGAGGTCCGGGGTCGAGACTCAGCCGGAATTTCAATTCAGTGTCTTGTAGATCGTGACGCTGTCTTTGCCGCTAGTATACAATCGGGACCGGAATGGGCTCTGGAAAACCATTCCAGGATCGAAAATGGTGTAAAAATTGGCTATCGGAGGACTGACCTCCATTCAGGAGGTTTGGTCGCAACCTTCATTTACAAGGTTGCAAATCTGGTCGGTCACCTGGGTGACAACACTCGACTTTTGAGATCCGCAGTGAGAAACGATCGAGAATTGTGGAAAATAGCTGGGTTTACCCAAAAAATAAGTATAATTGCCCATACGAGATGGGCTTCTAATGGAATCATAAGCCTGGCGAATTGTCACCCGGTGGATGGTGAATTGTTTGAAAATGAAGATTTAGAATCAATCTGTGACAAACAATGCCAATTCGTGTTGAATGGTGATGTCGACAATTATCACGACTTAGTTGAGAATTTTGTCCACGCCCGAGGCTTCCGGATTGACCCCTCAGTCACAACTGACGCAAAAATACTTCCCGTATTCTATCGCTTGGGAACCTCTCTATCAGAGTCAGCCGTGAGAAGATTTGCCCAATTGATGAATGGCTGTGAAGGTTCACTGGCTGTAGTGATGCAAAACCCTCTTTTTCCTGACGAGTTGATCATGGGACAGAAGGGAAGTGGCCAGAGTCTTTTTGTGGGAACTCCAATTGATGGTTTCATTCTGGCCTCCGAGGTTTATGGGCTAGCTGCCTGGACAAGAAGTTGCCGGTCCCTTTCTGGCCTTGAAAGAGGCGGATCTGAGGTAAGAATTTCCAGTAGCGACGGAGACATGGTGTCTTATTTTCTTGAAGATGGGGCAACTTATGACATCAAGAAAGAACCGATTTATATCCACTCTCGCGATATTTTTAGAGGCGATTTTGCATACTATTTTGAAAAAGAAATTCACGAGGCGCCTCTGAGTATATCAAAGACCATCAAGGGGAAATATGTCAAAGAAGGCAAGATTATAAAATTTGCGGATGAGGGGGCAAGCACATTTACCCCCCTAGTTAAGAGGCTCAGGGATTCTACTCAGACCCCTGTTAAAAGAATCACCGTCATTGGACAAGGAACCGCGGCGATTGCCGCAAAAGGCGTTGCGTATCTCATTGCAAAAGCCTTAGGGGGAAAGAACCTTTCTGTAACATCTTGCGCGGCGTCGGAATTATCAGGATTCTTACCGGAACAGTCTCTAAATGACATGCTCCTGATAGCCATTTCTCAAAGCGGAACAACTACTGACACAAACAGAACTGTTGATATTGCGAGTTCTCAGGGCGCATGGGTACACGCCATAGTAAACCGTCGAAACTCACCGTTGGTTGCAAAGTCGGATTCACATTTTTACACAAGCGACGGTCGAGACGTTGAGATGGCGGTTGCTTCAACAAAAGCATTTTATTCCCAAATCGCCGCAGGAAAACTCACAGCCATTCTCTTGGGAAGAGAATTTTGCAACATCTCAGATGAACAGCTCTACGAGGAAATTCTTTCCCTGGAGGAATTGCCAGGGCTGATTGAGTCAGTTCTCAAGAAAGGGGAATCAATTAGAATCCTCGCCGAATGTTATGGTCCCAGTAACAGAAACTGGGCTGTTGTGGGTAACGGTCCTAATAAAATCGCCGCTGACGAAATTCGAATCAAGCTCAGCGAGCTGTGCTATAAATCCATTCCTTGTGATATCACGGAGGACAAGAAACATATCGACCTTTCTACGGAACCGCTGACGCTGGTAATCGCAAACGACCTTCCTGATCAAATAGTTCAGGACACGGCCAAGGAAGTAGCCATATTCAAGGCGCATTCAGGTAAACCTCTAGTTTTTTGCTCTGAGGGAGAAAAACGATTTGATGACCACGCGGAAGGTATTCTTGAATTACCATTAGCCGGAGGCGGTCTTGCATTCGTGCTGGCCACTGTGGCGGGACACCTCTGGGGATTTTACTCGGCCAAAGCAATTGACATGCAGGCGTCTGGATTGCGGGACGTTCGCTCCATACTTACAATGTTCATGGAAAACCCCCAGGCTTGGGATCGTTTGCAACTTCAAAACACCTTGAATTTAACCGTGAAATCGATCGCTGATGGCGAGATGAACGCATCCTTGCCTGCTTCAACTGCCGCCGCCTTAGCGCTTTATTCGGGAAAATTGGCTTTGAGCGCAGAAACATCTGAAGACCGTGAACTGCTTGTCAAGGAAGGAATAGTCATCCTGAACAAAGCCATAGAAGAGATGACTCGGCCCATAGACTCGATAAGACATCAGGCTAAAACAGTTACAGTTGGAATTTCCAGACCCCAAGAAGCCTTACCTTCACTCTTGCTAAAGGCGATGGAACTCCTCGGTGTTAATCCAGGATGGATAACAGAGCAGGATAAACGAGTGATCAAAGTCGTCGCTCAGGTTATTCATGACGTCAAAGGTGGCATGCTTTACAGTGTTGGCGCCGCCTTGAAACCAGCTCTAATAACGAGAGATTTCTTTCCGATACATGTCGTGGCCAGGTTTGGCTTTTCCGAAGGTAAACAGTCTCGCTATGACCAGCCGAGCCCGGCTGGCGGCAGCAAAAGAACCGCCCTAAGACTTCGCAGAGCCATCTGGAGTTCTGGAAAAGGCGGAAAAGAAAGTTTGCTGGTATTACCCTTGTTTAACGACGATTCTGGTGAATGCCACAACCTCGCGCTGTTCCATCTAGATTTCGTAAAGGAAGCGACAATCTCCCAGAAAACTAATATTCTTAGAGCGCTTGGGAGCCGATTTCATGACGTTGTGGAAAGACTTCAGGAACAGAATAGTTCCTGCTCAATGGAGGATTTCATTGCCAGAGTCACCCCCCGGGAACTGGTCCTATCACCAATAGAGTCTTTGATACTTTCAATGTCCTGCTAGGGAATTCTTTGAGATATTTAGCGCGGGCAAAATGTTCCCGCGCTTTTTATCCCAACAACCATCAGAGTCTATACATAGATCCAAAGCGTCTATTAACAGTGTCTTGACTCAGCAACAGCCTTAATAACCTTGACTCAGATATTTATTATATATATAATCAATTAGTTGGTTAATTTAATTCAATATATAATTAATATTATTAATGTAACTATTTATTATTTATATGCTTTATATATTGATACCATTAAATCCTTACGAGCGATCTCTATGAGAAGCGGAAGTAATTCCAGAAGAAAGTGCCTTTGGCTATGTGTCCTTTGCATCTTTCTATCATGTTGCCTGTTCTTGTTCATGTTCCAGCATGTCTCAGGATTCCAAAATAGTTCTGGTTCCAGACTTTACGCATCCATTTTCCCCGTAATGCAAGTTTGCCGACCAGTGAAACTTGTCACTGAGAATGGAGGGTTTGGGAGTCACTTTTGTTGTGAGGACGATTACACAACAAGGCTAATCAAAAGTCATGAATTTATGGATGATCAAATATGGGGCAAGATTGTTGACTCGCCTTCATCCTTGAAAGAAAGGTTTAGCGAGAGAGATCCTGTATATATAAGATGTTATGGGAGCAAGCGCCAAGTTATTCGAGAAGGCGACCGCTTTGGCATTTTTGCCTACCCTTCTTTGCCGTCTAAATTGAACTCAACTAAAAATGACCTGGACACAGACGCAAGAATTGTAGGAGAGATTGAAATTACTTCAGTCGGTTTGGACCTTGTCCTCGGAATCATAGTCCATTGTCGAACTGAAATTCATAAGGGGTATCAAATAGCCCCGTTTTCCTAGGTTGGCGCTGAAGATAAAGATCCTCCGGGCAATATGTTTTAATCCAGAGGGGTTTAAAAAGGCTGAATTTTCTCGTTGCCAGGCAGGGCAGGCAGATGTCCTTGGTCAATTCAGCTATTTCCGATGTCATCTCAAAATGTGGAGAAAATTTCCCAGCATGATTTCAAAAAATCTCTGAAATAGGATCGTTATTCGCATGGGAAATT
>DYRE01000202.1 GCA_020718965.1 Desulfomonile tiedjei | reverse complement strand
TCAGGATATTTTTGTTTAAGGTTACAGGAGTTTACCTTGTCAGAAGATTCCGCTCCCATTAAAGCCGTTTCAGAACCCGCCGCGGGAGAAGCTGGGAAGACTGGAGACTGGAGGTCTCAAACCCCCAGGATCGACCATCAGAAATGCTCCCAAAAAGACTCATGCCTGCTGTGCTGGCTGTATTGCCCTGATGGGGTAATATCGTTTACTTTTCCGCTTCAGATAGACCTTACTTATTGTAAGGGTTGCGGAATCTGCGCTGAGGAATGTCCAAGGAAAGCCATAGAAATGATTGATGGAAGATAACCATTGATCCATTTGTTTCAAATACGTATATGTCTTGCTGAACAATTGAGATTTTCAGGTTAACTATCTTCTAATCCATAATGAAAATTTAAATTATCCGGCAAGATTACAGACAGGTTAGATATATGGGCCAAATAGAAATAATTACAGCAAATACCGCTGCGGCTATAGCTGCAAAGCTATGTAGGGTTCAAGTCGTATCAGCGTATCCTATAACTCCTCAGACGCCGGTAACAGAAGAATTGGCGGAAATGGTCGAGAGCGGATCTTTAAAGGCTGAATACATAACGGTAGAAAGTGAGCACTCGGCCTTGGCGTCCGTAATTGCGGCCTCCCAAGTCGGAGCAAGGGTTTTCACGGCTACCAGCGCCAACGGACTTCTGTACATGCATGAGATGTTACATTGGGCTGCAGGCAGCAGGGTTCCAATCGTCATGGCATGTGTGAACCGTGGCGTCGGCGCGCCGTGGACCATTTTGAACGATCAGCAGGACACCATTTCCCAGAGAGACACTGGGTGGATTCAGATCTACTGCAGGAATTCACAGGAAGTTCTGGATACGATCGTACAGGCCTACAGTTTGGCGGAACAGATTCAAATACCGGTAATGGTGTGTTACGACGGATTCATACTATCTCATACCAACACACCCGTTGACGTTCCATCCCAGGAGGAAGTGGACAGGTTCCTTCCTGCCTTGGAAGACACGTCCGGAATTAACGGGGGAACTCCGATGAATGTCAATCCACTCATCCTCAGTGATCCAAGACCTGGACCAAATGGCGCCCTAATGCCTGGGTACATGGAATTCAGATATTTGTTACAACAGGACATTTTGAAATCGACCCAAATACTTGAACTGGTAGACCGACAATTCTCGGATATCATAGGACGAAGCTGGGGTGGCTCCATTTGGAAATACAAGATGGAAGATGCGGATCATGCCATAGTCAGCATGGGGTCCCTGGCCTCAGAATGCACTCTCGCCGCCGACATGCTTAGAAACAGAGGCGTCAAGGTGGGCGTTGTGGGTTTGAGGGTTTATCGGCCTTTCCCCGCTTCTCAAATTGCGGAGTCTTTGTCGCGTTTGAAGACCGTAACTTTTTTTGAAAAGGACGTTAGCTATGGGTATCATGGAGCGGTGGCCATGGACGCCAAGGCGGCGCTTTACGAATCAGCTTGCCGTCCGACAGTTTCAGCCTATGTAGTAGGATTGGGGGGAAGAGACATTAGACCCGAGCAGCTTGCCGAAGCTACTAACAGTTGCGTAGGGGGATCCACTGGGCATCATTGGCTAGATGTTCGAAATTAACAAGACCAAATTGATTCCTTTCCGGATCTTCGCCCAACTCATCATGAAGATTTTGAAAAAGACTTAGGACATACAGTTATGGCGACAACTTCCGTTAGACAATTACCGAAGACCGAACTGATAATGCCAGGGACTAGATCCTGCGCCGGTTGCGGGTTGATGCTTACTTACAGGCATGCGCTCAAGGCGCTAGATGAGGGTAAAACCATAGTGGCTGTTCCTGCAAGCTGCATGACAGTGTTACATGGAGTTTATCCTATTACGTCGGTAAACGTGATCTGCATAAACAACCCATTCGCAGCCACTGGAGCCGCGGCGACAGGCATAGTGGCAGGCTTGAAAGCGACCGGCAAAACAGACTACACTGTTGTAGCGTTCGCGGGAGACGGGGGCACCTATGACATTGGCATTCAGGCTTTATCAGGCGCATTCGAACGAAGAGTCAATTTCATCTACGTGTGTTATGACAATGAAGGTTACATGAACACAGGAACTCAACGCTCGAGCGCAAGTCCAGTCGGAGCGGTCACATCGACAACCCCCATTCTTGCAAAACTGCAACAAAAGAAGGAGATGGTGAAAATAGTCGAGGCCCACAATCTCCCCTATATAGCTACTGGATCGCCCTCTTATCCTCTGGATCTATTTGACAAGTTTAAATATGCCAAGACGGTGGAGGGGTCAAGATACATTGAAGTGCACGCTCCCTGCCCTCCTGGTTGGGGTTTCCCCAACAGGAACCTGATAAAAATGGGCAAGTTGGCGGTTGAATCCGGCATCCATGTCCTCTTTGAAATTAGGGATGGTAAATTTAGCCTAACTTCAAAATCTCTTACACTCGCACAAAAAGGGCGAAAGAAAACCGTGTCTGATTATATAAAGGGCCAGGCCCGTTTTCGAAAGATCTCTCCGGAACAGATTTCCGAGTTACAGGCGTTCACGGACAAAAGATGGAATGAACTAGTGGACAGGCACTTTAAGGACAACGGCGTTTCCTGAAATCGGAATTTGGTTATCAAAATGAACGTCACTCCTAAATTTAGCCAACTGCTACTCGAAATTGATCAGGCTCTAGTGGATACTGGCTACGTAGAAAGGACTTCTGGGTTAAAGAAGTCTTCCAGTCAAGTTATCAGTCCAGCCTATTCTTTCTCAACAATCGATGAACTTCACAGAAGAGCCCAGACAATAAATCATGATTTCGGAGAGTTATCGGCCGCACTCTGCAACGAGGTCTTACCGAAATTGAGGATCCTTGAAACATCCGCCCAAACTACGGATGACATAAATTTACTCTCTCAATTGTTAAGTCACCTTGAATCCGGTCTCTTTGATGTTCGTGATAAACAGGAGATTACCCCCGTTTACGGCGAATTGCTTTCCTTATACATAACAAGCCTTTCAATGAGCGCCGTTCCGGGTAGACAAGACCCCCTTATTCGGATGATTTTGAAGAATGTCATCCGCAGAAAAGCTCCGGAACTTGCCAAACAATCTGTTTTCAGAGCGCTGGCCAAATTAAGACGCACCACAACGGTCGCTATTATTGCCAAAAGATACGGGGTTTATATTCTGGTGACAAGGGGTTTCGAGGCGCTGTCCAGAACTGAGATCGATTTCAGGACTTATGGAACATCCCCTGAGGGACTGGCGCTCCAGATCATGAACATACTTATTAAGGAAGGGATCAAACTTGCTGATGTAACTGACGTAGTTTGCGGAGGCGGCGATCTCGGCCCTTTGACCGACGGGATTTATGTTCTCACTGACAAGGTGAGGGACGAGTCATGGAAGAGACTTCACAACAGTTCTTTGAACCGTGGAGCTTTGATTGCATGGGAATTGATTCAGTTTTTGAAAAGTCAGAGAGGCGCTGCCCCTGTAAACGCCTCCCTATGCAGCCCTCTGTCATTCTCGACACTTACGGAGCATGACCTGAACTTCCTGTTCAGGCCAGAGTCCAGGGAACTACAGCAGAGCCTGAAGGGGTATGTAAAAGTCACCCCTTTGAAATCAATAGCCGCTATCCTTTCCGAACTCAAAGGTCTTGAGCAGGATCATCTCAATCTTCTGGTATTAAGCCTGGACGAGTTGTTCGCTTCAGTAGTCAGAAAGATTGGACCTCGTATTATAAGAGAACTGGCTGCTCAGGACGCGAATAAAATCCTGATTAACTTTGATTTCTCAAAGATCTTAGAAAACCTGAGAAAAGAGAATTTTGAAATACCATCCCATTTCCGACTGGCTTCTGTGGAATTGGGCACCGGAGTGATGGAAGTCTGCGAATTAATCATGATCCTTGAATCAGGAAAGATTTCGAAGCATTTAGCCGATTCACTGTCTCATGTGGTGGATTCATATGCGAAGAGCACCGCCATGGCTCTGGAAATGTGTTCCGCCGGCGAACTAGCCGAGCGACCGGGGTTCATCGTGATCACAAGTATGAAGGCGAGAGACCCTTATTTCAAGAAACTTTTCCAGAAGATACGGGAAAGGATTGACAATCCATTTACACCTTTGCTGTGTCTGGACTCTCTTGAACACGAATACCTGATAGCCAACCATCTTTTCGAAATGTATATCAATCCCTCCGAGGGCGAAACCAGGCTTAACTACGGGATTGAAGCTCGTAGCGTCAAACAGGCGCTGAAGGTCCTGGAATCATCAGGAACAATTGCCGAGACCTTTTCCTTTTCATCTCTACTTGATGACGTCACAGGGGAAATCAAGCGCGGCTCAATTCAACCGGCAAACCTCGTTCTGGTCGGAGCCGATAACGAGGACGCATTACTGGCGATAGCCAACGCCAGAGAATATGGACTCCTTCGGAAACTTGCTTTGGTGGGCAATCGCGAAGACATTCAAAACGCTATCGAAAGATGCAAAGCGAGCTTGTCTCTGCTCAATGATCCGGACATTCAGGTTATAAACATCGACCCGCTTCTTGCCGATTATGAAGAC